>JACPZV010000118.1 GCA_016195295.1 Acidobacteriota bacterium | reverse complement strand
GGACGGGCTGAACGCCTTTAGCAAGGAGCCCGATCGCCTGGCCGGACGCGAGGGACGCGACGTCATCATCACGCCGCATCCCGGCGAAATGGGCCGACTGGTCGGCATGTCGGCCGACGAAGTGCAGGCGAGCCGTCTCGAGATCGCGCGCAACTTCGCCTCGGCGCACCACCTCTACGTCGTGCTCAAGGGCCATCGAACGTTGATCGCGACGCCAGACGAGAAGGTGTTCATCAATCCGACGGGGAACGCGGGAATGGCGACCGGCGGCACCGGCGACGTCCTCACCGGGATGATTGCGGCGTGGCTCGCGCAGCTGCTCGACGCCGAGGCGGCGTGCAAGCTGGCGGTCTACCTGCACGGCATGGCCGGTGATTTGGCGGAAGCCGACAGCGGGGACATCGCCATGACGTCGGTCGACGTCGCGGGTCATCTCGGCGACGCGATCCTCGAGCTCACCGCGCGCCGCCGTGTCGTCAGCCGAGAGCAAGAGGCTGATCGGTAACGTCCGGCTTCAGCCGGGACGAATCGGTCGTCTCCGGCTCCTGGCCGGACCGGAACCGTGACTAAGACGATCACCACGCATTCAGAAACTGAAACGGCCGGCGTAGGGCGCGAACTCGCTGAGTCGCTCGCGGCGGGCGCGGTCGTTCTGTTGTTCGGCGACCTTGGCGCGGGGAAGACGGCCTTCGTGCGCGGACTCGCGGAAGGCCTGGGGGTCGCGCCCGCCGAGGTGAGCAGCCCGACGTTCACGCTGGTCCAGGAATACGGCGGCGGGCGGCTGCCGCTGTTTCACGTCGATCTGTATCGCCTGAGCGACCCGCGAGAAATCGACGAGTTGGGTCTGGACGAAATCGGAGACGAGGGCGTGCTGGCCGTTGAGTGGGCTGAGAAGTGGAGGCGGGAAATCGCAGGCGCGATCGAGGTTCGGATTGCGCACGGCGATCTTGACGTACGCACGATTCAGATCAATTACTCAACTACCCAATCACCCACTTACCCAATTCATTCCGATCGATAGTTCGGCGCTTCTTTGGTGATCGCCACGTCGTGCACGTGGCTTTCGCGCACGCCGGCCGGCGTGATGCGAATCAACTTCGCCTCGCGCTGCAGCGTCGGGATGTTCTTGCATCCGCAGTAGCCCATGCCGGCGCGGAGGCCGCCGACGAGCTGATAGATGAGTCCGGCGACGCTTCCCTTGTGCGCGACGCGCCCTTCGATGCCCTCGGGCACGAGCTTGTCGCTCCCGCCGCCGGGCGCGTCGAGGTCGAACTCGTCCTGGAAGTAGCGGTCGCGGCTCCCGCGCCGCATCGCCCCGATCGATCCCATGCCGCGATAGTCCTTGTAGCTCCGACCCTGATACAGAATGATTTCGCCCGGGCTTTCGTCCGTGCCCGCGAACAGATTCCCGATCATCGTCGTGCTCGCGCCGACGGCGATGGCCTTGGTGATGTCGCCGGAGAAGCGGATGCCGCCGTCCGCGATCACGGGCACGTCCTGCGGGGCCGCCGCGCGGGCGCACTCCATCACGGAGGTAATCATCGGCACGCCGATGCCCGTGATCACCCGCGTCGTGCAAATCGATCCCGCGCCGATACCGACCTTCACCGCGTCGACGCCGAGCGCGATCAGCGCTTCAGTCGCCTCGGCCGTCGCGACGTTGCCGGCGATCAGATCGACTTCGGTGAAGCGGCGCCTGAGCGTCCTGACCATGTCCAGCACACCCTCCGAGTGTCCGTGCGCGGTGTCGACGACGAGCGCATCGACGTGGGCGGCCACCAGCGCTTCAGCGCGTTCCATCGTGTCGCGGGCCACGCCGACGGCGGCGCCGCAGCGCAGCCGCCCGAGCGAGTCCTTCGACGCGGAGGGATACTTGACCGCCTTCTGGATGTCTTTGACGGTGATGAGCCCTTTGAGCCGATACTCGCGATCGACGACTAGGAGCTTCTCGACCTTGTGCCGGTGCAGAATCTCGCGCGCCGCGTCGAGCGTCGTGCCCACGGGCACGGTGATGAGCTGATCTTTCGTCATCACCTCGCCGATGGAACGGCCGACGTTGGTTTCGAAGCGCAGATCCCGGTTGGTGAGAATCCCGACCAGTCGGCCTTCCTTGCTCCCGTCGTCGGTGATCGGCACGCCAGAAATACGGTACTTCTTCATCAACTCGAGCGCTTCGTAGATCCGGTGGGTGGGGGAGAGCGTGATTGGATTGACGATCATGCCGCTCTCAGACCGCTTCACGCGATCGACTTCCGTCGCCTGTTCCTCGATCGACAGGTTCTTGTGGATGACGCCGAGGCCGCCGTGTTGCGCCATGGCGATCGCGAGGCCCGACTCGGTCACCGTATCCATGGCGGCGCTCACCAGCGGCACGGCGAGCCGGATGTGGCGAGTGAGCCGCGTCGTGACATCGACCTGTGTCGGCACGACATCGGAATGCCGCGGCACCAGCAGCACGTCGTCGAAGGTCAACGCGGTGGCCAGACCGGATTCGATTGAGAGCATGGAAGACGTCTCAGTTTTCAGCATAGGCCTCTACGCAGCCGCTCCATGGCACTTCTTGTATTTCTTTCCGCTGCCGCACGGACAGGGAGCGTTCCGGCCGACCTTCGGCTCGTCGCGCCGCACGGTCTTCGGCGTGGCATCGTCGCCGCCGACGCGCGGCGGCTGCTGGGCGCGTGCCGGCCCGAACGGGCTCGGTGCCGGCGCCTGCGCGCGAGCGCCGCCGAAAGCCGACGGGGGCTGCGCCGCCGGATCGTTCAGGATCAACGGCGCGGTGCGTCGCGCCGCCTGACGGCGCGCGACCGGCGCCGCCTCGCTCACGACAGGGCGGAGCCACCACAGGTAGCGGACGATCTCTTCGTCGACGCGCTCCTTCATCGCCTGGAAGAGCGCGAAGCTTTCTTTCTTGTACTCGACCAGCGGATCGCGCTGGCCGTACCCGCGCAGCCCGATGCCTTCCTTCAGGTGGTCGAGGCTGTAGAGGTGATCCTTCCACTGGCCGTCGACAATCTGCAGCATGATGTCGCGCTCCACGCGCTGCAGCACGTCCCGGCCGACCACCTTTTCCTTCTCGTCGTACGACGCAACGATTCGCTCCCACAACAAGTCGCGGATCTCGTCGGATGTCCGGTCGCTGAACTCGAGGGCCGCGGCGTCTATCGCGAACACGCGGGTCGCTTCGCGCTTGAGCGCGTCGAGATCCCACGATTCGAAATCGGCCTGGCGCGAGGCGTACGTGTCCACGATCGCGTCGAGAATGTCCTCGGCGAGCAGCATCAGGTACTCGCGCGTGTCGAGCACCTCTTCCTGACCGTCTTCGTCCCGCAGGCGAATCTGCCCTTCGAGAATCTGGCGGCGCAGCGCGTAGATGTTCTCGCGCTGCTTGTTCATCACGTCGTCGTACTCGAGGAGGTGTTTGCGGACCGAGAAGTTCTGGGCCTCGACTTGCTTCTGCGCGCGCTCGATCGCGCGCGTGACCATGCCGTGCTCGATCGGCACGCCTTCTTCCATGCCGAGCTTCTGCATCAACCCCGAGATGCGGTCCGACCCGAAGATGCGCATCAAGTCGTCTTCGAGCGACAGGTAGAAGCGCGAGGCGCCCGGATCGCCTTGACGTCCGGCGCGTCCGCGCAACTGGTTGTCGATGCGGCGCGCCTCGTGCCGTTCGGTCGCGACGATGTGCAGGCCGCCGAGCGCGACCACTTCCTCATGCTCCGCGTCGCACTGCTGCCTGAAGTGTTCGAAGATGCGCTGGTAGTCGGCTTTCGGCACGCGATAGAACGCGTCGAGATGGAAGAAGTAGACGTACTGTTCGTCCTCGATGAAGCGCTCTTCGCCTTTCGGCAGCCGCTCCGCCACCTCCTCGGCCAGGCATCGTTGGCGGGCCATGAATTCCGGGTTGCCGCCGAGCAAAATGTCCGTCCCGCGGCCGGCCATGTTCGTCGCGATCGTGACCGCCCCTTTGCGTCCGGCCTGCGCGACGAACTCCGCTTCCTGCGCGTGGTACTTGGCGTTCAAGACGACGTGTTTGTCCGCGCCGCCGCCGGTGGTCGTCCCGCGCTTCAGGCCGCGCCGATCGAGCATCGTCGAGAGCTTCTCGGACTTTTCAATCGAGACGGTGCCGACCAGTACCGGACGGCCCTTCGCGTGCTCGTCGACGATCTCGGTGACGATCGCGTCCCACTTTTCCTTCTCCGTGCGATAGACGAGATCGGGGTTTTCGATGCGGCGGAGCGTCCGGTTCGGCGGGATGACGACGACGTCCAGGTTGTAGATCTTGGCGAACTCTTCGGCTTCCGTGTCCGCGGTGCCGGTCATG
>JACPZV010000117.1 GCA_016195295.1 Acidobacteriota bacterium | reverse complement strand
TCACAAGCCCGTCCGTGAAACCGGGTCGGCCTCACTCTCGTACGTGACCGGCTCGCATGCGTTCAAGACCGGCATGGAATTGTCGCATGGGTTCTCCGTCCTGCAGCAGAACTACCAGAATCCGAAAATCAATTTCATTCAGCAGTTCAACAACGGCAAACCATTCCGCGTAACGATCTACTCCACGCCGCTGGACGAGGAAGACCGGTTGAAAGCCGACCTCGGGATTTACTTGCAAGACACGTGGACGCTCAAGCGATTGACGCTGACGCCGGGGGTTCGATGGGAGTACTTCAGAGCCGGCTACAACGAGGAAGGGGTCTCAGTCACGCAGCAATCATTGCTGTTGTCCGAGGGGTACGCGCAACGGCCGCTCTTCCCGGCGAAGGACATGCCGACCTGGAAGAACTGGGCGCCGCGCTTCGGTGCCGCCTACGATCTGTTCGGCAACGGGAAGACGGCGATCAAGGGCGGCATCAACAAGTACGTGGTCGCGTACTCGACGACGACGTTTCCGCAAGTCTATAACCCGATGGTGTTGTCGTCCGACACGCGGACGTGGACCGACACCAACCACAATAACCAGTACGATCCGGGTGTCGACCAGCTCAGCCCGTCGACCAACGCGCGTTTCGGTCAGGTGTTTCGCAGTCCCGATCCGAACATCCGGCGGCCGTACGAGGTCGAGCTGAGCGTGGGCATCCAGCACGAGTTGCGCCCGGGCGTGTCGGTCAGCTTCGGGTACTACCACCGCTCGTGGTACAACCTGATCGCGTCAGTCAATCCCGTGCTCGAGCAGCCGGGCGCGTTCACGCCGCTCACGATCGCGAATCCATGCGCGAGCGGGCCGATCGACTGTGGCGGCGTCGCGCCGGCCACGATCACGATCTACGCGATCAATCCCGCCCTGATCGGCCAGGGCACGGTCATCGATCAGAACTCGTCGACCAACACGCGCGCGTACAACGGCTTCGAGGAAACGTTCAGGGCGCGCGTCGGGCAAGGGCAGTTCTTCGGCGGCGTCAATTCGCAGCGACAGGTGTCGAACTTCTGTCAGCCGTCGACGCTCAACGGCGGGTTCTCGGCCGCCGCCGGCGGATTCACGGCCGCCTCGGATCCGAACTTCGCCGGGCCGTTCTGCGATCAGACGCAGTTCAGCATCCCGTTCGTGACGCAGATCAAGCTTGGCGGCACCTATCCCATCAAGTACGGATTCAACCTCGCCGGGACGTTCCAGAGCTACCCGGGCACGACGGGCTACGGCTCGGGCATCACGAGCAACAACTGGCTGAGCGTGAATCTGCCCGCGACCTCGTCGAACACTCCGCTGACCAGGGGCCAGTCCGAAACGATTCCGCTGATCGAGCCGGGCAGCAAGTACCTGCCGCGCTGGAACCAGCTCGACGTGCGGATCGCTCGCAAGTTCCCGCTGAGGAATGGCGGCGACTGGCAGGTGCAGGTCGATCTGTTCAACGCGCTCAACGCGCACCCGGTCACGGCCACATCGACCACGTATGGGACGACGCTGGACGTGCCGACGTCCATCCTTCAATCGCGCCTCGTGTCGTTCGGTGCGCAACTTCACTTCTAACGTGCAACGGAGCGATGTCATGAAGAAACGGAGCGATTCATGAAGAAAATGTCGATTCTGCTCGGAGCGTTGATCCTTCCCCTCGCCGTGTGGCCAGCGGGCCTTGTGGCCCAACAGCTCGGCGACAACGCCACGATCATCGTGCCCGCCGGCAAGATCACGAACATGAGACAGGTGCTCGTCGTGAAGGGCCCGCCCAAGGCCGCAGTCAAAGCGGGCGACTGCGCCGCCGGTGACGTCCGCTTGCAGGACGCAGAGCTCGTGGATCGTGAGCCTCCCCCCGGCGCACGAGGTGGGCGCGGTTCGGAAGCGCCCGAGAAGATCCCCACCCTTTCGACGACGGTGGCGATCGCGTATCCAGGCGTTGCCGGATTCAAGGAGCTCAAACCCGGCTGGCATCTGGGCAGCTACCGGCCTGGAGGCAAGTGCGGGCCGGGCTACGACGTCTACGTCGCGCACATCATCGCGATTGAGTAAAAGCTGCCAATGAGGTGTCGTCATGGCGAAACAGACTGAAACGGGTTCGAAGCCTTCACGCCGGAGCTTTCTTGCGGGAGCGGCGGCAGGCATCGCAGGCAGCACGTTGCCGGGCGTGCAACTCGCGGCCCAAGCTCCAACCACCCAGGAGTTGCGGACTGACGTCGTCGTCGTGGGGAGCGGCATCGGCGGGCTGACTGCCGCGGTGCGCGCGCAGAAAGCCGGCGCGCGCGTGTTGGTGATTGAGAAGGCGTACGAACCAGGCGGCACGACGGCACATTCCGAAGGAGGTGTTGCGAACAGTAAGTACGAAGACATGCGCGCGAACGCGCCCGACGGCGATCCCGACGTGCAGCGCACGGTCGCCGACAACGTCGACAAGTGGGGCGACTTCATGGACGAAATCGGCGCGCCGGTCGGTAGAGCCGGAACGCTGGCAGTGCTAGGCGTCGGGCGATCGATCGCGCCCGTGATGTGGGTTAATTTCATGGTGCGAACCGTCGAAAGCGGCGGGGGCAAAGTCCTGGTCGACACCCCCATGGTTCGGCTGCTCACCAACCGTCAAGAGGAGGTTATCGGCGTCCTCGCGGACAGTCCCAAGGGACTGATTCGTATCCTCGCCAAAGCGGTTGTGCTCGCCACGGGCGGATGGATGACCAATGCCACATTGGTGCAGCAACACATCACGCGCCACTTCGGCAGTCTGCGTCAGCGGAACGCGAGCTTCTACGATCGCAAGCCGCCGTTCCTCGGTGACGGCTTGTTTGCGGCGCTGCAGCTCGGTGCGCAGCCGTCTACGGGCGGTTTCGACTCCTTCTATGGCCATCTGCTGCCTGCGCGCCCTGGTAAAATCACGAATCCGATGTCGAACTGGTCCGCCTACTTCTCGCCGTGGTGCATCGCGGTGAACAGATGGGGCCGGCGCTTCACCGACGAGGCCGCGGGCAAGCTGTCTGGCCGGACCTACACGCGTCAAGGCGAGCAGAACTGCGTCCAGGAGGTCGCACGGCAGCCCGACGCGATGGCCGCCTACGTCTACGACGACGTCGTGTACAAACAGTACGCCTGCGAAAACTGCGGCCTGGGAGGCATCGACAAATACATTGCCTACAAGATGTCGGGCGCGCCGACCGCCAAGGCCAACACGTGGCCGGAGCTCGCCAGGCAAATGGAGGACTGGGGCGTCGGGATGTCGGCCGAGGCCATCCTTCACGACATCACCGAGTACAACCAGGCGGCCAGGAACGGAAAAACCTGGGCCCTGCCCGTTCCCAAGACGAGCGTCAGACACGGCCTCGTTCTTGAGACGCCTCCGTCAGGGGATCGAGATGACGACTCCAATGTCGGTCGGTCTCCTGCTGCTCGTGCTTCTGACGGTGGGCTACGCGCAACAGGCGGCGCCGTCAGGCGAGGAGGTGTACGTCGATCGACTCGGCTGTTGGAACTGCCACGGAAAGGCCGGCGCCGGCGGAGCCGGGCGGGTGATTGCGAAGACCCGGCTGCCGCTGAGGAGGTTCGTGAGTTACGTGAGACTGCCGAGCAAGGAGATGCCTCCATATGCGTCCCTGTTGGCGTCCGACGCCGAGTTGGCCATCGTCTATCGCTGGCTGGAGGGCGTCGAGGCGGTCCAGACGCCTCTGCCGATCACGATCACCCTCACCGGTTCCCGCGGCGTCCTCGCAGATGGGCAGTCCACAGCCGACACTGATGTCGAATTGAGCGCCCAGTCCGACGTGGCTCAGTTCCCGTCCGTGCGTTATCGCGTCACGGTGGTGACACAGACCAATACTCCGCTGGCGAATCGAGCATTTGAGTGTCAACGCGCGGGACGTGACGAATGGTCGAAGTTCACGACCGACGACAACGGTGAAGCGCTGTTGGCCAATCCTGATTTTGTTCCGCCAGGGCGACTCCGCATCGCGTTGGCGGCCGGCCGGTACGCTCTTGTGGTCGAAGCGATTGACGGCAGCGATCCGGCCAATCCTGTCGTCGCGGGAATCGGGACAGCGATCTTGAAGGTGGAATGACCAGTTGCGAACGGAGGCCGCTGTGAGGAAACGCATTCTCTTTACCCTTGCGATACTGGCTGGCGTGATGGCGGTCTGTGTAACCCAGTCGGCCGGTATTGGCGCCAGCGGGCAGGCGCCTGCCGGCGGTCAGGCGGCGCCACCGCCGATCGACCCGAAGGTCGCCGCGAGACAAGTGCCGATCCCCTACGAGCAGGTCATCAAGATGGAGACCGATCTCTCCAACTGGGGCCGCTGGGGGAAGGACGACGAGCGTGGGTCGCTGAATCTCGTGACATCGCAAAAAACGCTGCACGCGGTCCGGCTCGTGAAAGACGGCGTCTACGTGTCGCTGGCGCATTTCGCGGAACTGCAGAAACAGGCCGACAACTTCAACTTTGGCGAAACGAGGCACTGGATGTCCAACGTCGATCCGGTGACGCACCGGGTGCGCGGCGCTCTGGACAACATCAGCTTCGGCATTCACGACGGGACGAACTCGCACCTCGACTCGCTGTGCCACTACAACCTGGAACGGAACGGGATCAGCGTGGTATTCAACGGCCATCCGCAGAACCTGGATGAGCAAGGCTGCAAGCAGGACGCGATCGATCGCATGGGCCCGGGCATCATCACCCGCGGCGTCCTCGTCGACGTGCCGCTGCTGAAAGGCGTCCCCTATCTCGAGCCCGGGACGCCCATCCTGGCGTCCGATCTCGAGGCGTGGGAGAAGTTCGCGAACGTCAAGATCGGCAGCGGCGACGCGGTGTTCATCCGCAACGGCCGATGGGCGCGCCGCGCGGCGCTGGGGCCGTGGAACTCCGCGCGCGAAGCGGCGGGGCTTCACGCGTCGGCGATGCCTTGGCTGAAACAGCGCGACATCGTGCTGCTCGGCAGCGACGCGGTCAACGACGTGCAGCCGTCCGGTGTCGAAGGCGGCGTCCCGGGCGAGGCGAAAAACCGACCAATCCATCTGCTCTCGATCGCCGTGATGGGCGTGCCCCTCGTCGACAACGGGTATTTCGAGGACGTCGCCAGAGAAGCGGCGCAGCGCAAACGGTGGGACTTTCTGATGACCGTGCAGTTCACGAGGGTGCCGGGCGGAACGGCGTCGACGTTCAACGCACTCGCGGTGTTTTAGGAGAATGTCAGCGGACCGGCAAGAAGAGCCACCATGGTCCCATCTGAGACCTCCGCGGGTCGGCGGCGGTTCTTGAAACTGCTGGCGGCGAGTCCGCTGCTCGCTTACCCGGGCCTGTCCCCGCGCTGGATGGAAGCGATCGGCCGTGCCCAGGAGGACGCGGTCATTTCATCGGTCCGGGAGGCGCTCGACGTCTTCGACTTCGAGACGGTCGCCCGGAAGAATCTCCTTCCCGAGCATTGGGCGTACCTCGCCACCGGCGTGGACGACGACTCGACGATACGGGCGAACCGGGAGGGCTTCACCAGGTACCAACTTCGCATGCGGCCGCTCGCCGACTTCAGCAAGCTGGACATGTCGATCCAGCTCTTCGGAACCAAATGGAACACGCCGATCGTGCTCTGCCCCGTCGCGAGCCTGAAAGGGTTTCACACCGAAGGAGAAAAGGGCGTGGCCCGGGCCGCGAAAGCCAAAGGCGTGTTGCAGGCGCTCTCGACGATGACCTCGACACCGGTCGAGGAGGTGAACAAAGAGCGCGGCGAGCCGGTGTGGTACCAGCTCTACGCAAGGGACCAATGGAGCGAAACGCTGAAGATGGTCAAACGTGTGGAGGCCGCGGGATGCCCGGCACTGCTCTGGACCGTCGACTTGCTCGGCGGAAGCAATCGGGAAACGTTCAGACGCGCGCAGCCCCGCGAGGGCGTGAGGGCACCGCTGTGCAAGAACTGCCACGAGGGGCTGAAGAAGCCGATGTACGCAGGCTTGGCCGAGCAGGCGGGCGGTGAGGGCGGCGGCACGACGGTGTTCACCTGGGACGACATCAAGCGCCTCAAAGACACCACGCAAATGAAGCTGCTCGTGAAAGGGATTCAGACGCGTGAGGACGCGGAGCTGGCGATCGCGCACGGCGTGGACGGCATCGTCGTGTCCAACCATGGCGGCCGTGCCGGGGCCAGCGGACGCGCGACGATCGAGAGTCTGCCCGAAATCGCCACGGGTGTTGGTAGGCGGATTCCGATCATCCTCGATAGTGGCATCCGGCGTGGCACCGACATCTTCAAAGCGCTGGCCCTGGGTGCGACTGCGGTCGGGATCGGTCGTGCCTACGTCTTCGGTCTCGCCGCGTTCGGCCAGGAAGGCGTCGAGGCAGTGCTCGACATCCTGCGACGCGAGCTGCAGATGGTAATGCGGCAGACGGGCGCGACGTCAGTGGCCAAGATCACACGCGCGTCCCTGGTGGATCGATTCGACGCGATACCCTCGCCCGCGTCGTCGCACTCGTCTGGCAATCGGTGATCGCCGAAGGAGGCTCGAATGTTGGCGCGCGTGGGCGTGATGGCGTTGCTTATGGCGATTTTCCCTGCCCGATTCTCCATCCAGGCGCAATCGGCGCGAGACCCGGCTCCGCACTTCATCATTTCAGGAACGTCGACGGTGCGCGCGTGGTCGTGCCCGGCGCAGGGCGTGACGAAGGTGATAGCCGGCAAGTCGTCTCAGCCGGTGCCGGGATTTCCTCATGGCGTGCAGACGGTGGAAGTCAGGATTCCCGTCAAGGCGATCGCCTGCGAGGACGCGATGATGGTTGAGCATCTCCGCGACGCCCTCAACGAGAAGACGTATCCAGAGATCGTCTATCAGATGACGGAATACACGTTGACAGGCGCTGATACGGCGCAAGCCAACGGCAAGCTGACGATCACCGGTGTGACCAAGCCGATACGCCTTGACGTGAAGCTGTCACCGTCTTCGAACGGCGTGCGAAGTGTCGGAGAAACGTCGATTGATCTCACACAATTCTCCATCGTGCCGCCGGTCATCTGGCAGGGATTGTTGAAAGTCGGCAAAGACGTACGCATCAGGTTCGATGCGCTGCTGCCGCCATCAGAAAGAGCGGGAGGTTTCCATGAGTGAGGATTCCAACACGATCACCATCACGGTGCGCTCGTCGCAGAAACAATAACTGACCTTTGGACGACGCTACTGTCTGACGTACTTCGTCAACGCCTGCGCGCCCGCGTCGATGGCTGCGCCGTACACATTGCCCCGAGCATCCGCCGCGACTCCTTCCGCCCCGCTCCGTCCCGTCGGCTTCGGCTCAGGGTCCGCGTCCGGAATGAAATACGTGACCCGTCCGTCACGGGCGCTTCCGATCCGAATCCCCCTTCTCCAACCCGGATTGGACATATCGCTCGACTCCGAGTCGGCGCTGTACAGGATGTCGTTCTTGTCGATGAAGATCCCGCTCGGCCGGCCGAACTGGCTCCACTCGGCGAGGAATCGTCCGTCCTGATCGAAAATCTGGAGGCGATTGTTCCCGCGGTCGGCGACAAACAGCCGTCCGCGAGAGTCGAAGGCCAGGCCGTGCGGGTTCCTGAGCTCGCCGCGTCCCGATCCTGGCTTGCCCCAGGACTTGACGAACGTGCCGTCCTTCGTGAACTTCACGATGCGAGCGACCGTCCCAGCGGAGGCGTTGCGGCTCTGACCGCCGTGACCGTCCGCCACGAAGATGTCGCCGTTCGGTGCGGTCGTCACATCGGTTGGTCCGTTGAGCAGCCCGCCCGTGCCGTCGCCGGCCATGCCCGGCGTTCCAAGCGTCAACAGCACGTTCCCCTCGGGACTGAATTTGTAGACCGCGTGACCTTTGCCGTTTCTGTTGGCGTCGTGGCCGTCTGGTCCTTGCGCGTCGGTCACCCAGACGTTTCCCTCCCGATCCACGTGGATGCCGTGCGGAAAAATGAACATCCCCTCGCCGAATCTCTTCACCAGCTTGCCTGATTCATCGAATTCGAGCACGGGGTTCAGTTTGGAGTCGGCGCAGCTGTTGGCGGCACAGCGCTCGGCGACCCAGATGGATTTGCCGTCGACGTCGACATCGACGGCGCTCGTCGAGTTCCACCACCTGCCCTCAGCCAGCTTGAAATAGTTCTCAACGGTGCGATACGGATTGGGCAGGTCGTTGACGGGCTGCACGTGCCCTTGCGTCTGTGTCGTGGCTCCCAACGGCGCGATCACCGCCATGACCAACACGTGAGAAACGAAACGTGCGGATTTCATTTGTTTTTCACTAGAGAAGCCTCGGTGACGCGTCAGAGGATGTCCGAGAGACCTCGAAAATAGTCCACCAAAACCGCGCTGGCAAGTAGATCTCCCAGATACTCCGGGACAAGCCGATCGGGATTCGTGGATCTTCGGCACGTCGCGCTTCGGATGACGTCACGTGTCGACGATCCGTCCGGCTTCTGCTAGATTGGTCGCGTGTCGTTTCGGCCGGTCTTCATCGCGGTCGTCGTCGCGTTCGGCCTGATCGTCAGCGCCTTCCTTGTCAATCGCGCCCGCCCGCGCGTTGAAACCGACCAGCCGTCGGCCGCGTTCGTGCGGGCCTCCGGCAAGTGCGCCGAGTGCCATGTGCAGCAGCAGTACTCCGTCGTCCACGAGTACGAGATGAGCGTGCACGCGCAGAAGAACGTCAACTGCCTCGACTGCCATCAGGGCGCCGAGAGCCAGCGGACGAAGGACCACCACGGCTTCGTGATCTCGACGAAGCTGACGGCGGGCAATTGCCGGAGCTGTCACGATCCGATCTACCAGGAGTTCTTGCGGAGCCGTCACGCCGCTCCTTCATGGGCGGCGGTGTTCGGCCAGGAGGGCCTCAGGCCGGCGCAGGTCGATTTCTCGGAGCGGTTTCAGCCGGGCGGTACCAGACGGCCCGCGCATCCGCTGACCAAGATCGAGGGCGCGTCCGCGACGACGAGCGGGTGCGCGCAGTGCCACGGCGTCGGCCGGCCGAACGACGACGGTACGATCGGCACCTGCACGTCGTGCCACACGCGCCACACCTCGTCGGTCGCCATCGCGCGCCTGCCGGCGACATGCGGGCAGTGTCACCTTGGTCCGGATCACTCGCAGCTCGAGATCTACGAGGAATCGAAGCACGGTGTGATGTTCCACGCGCAGGAGAAACTGCTGCGGCTCGACGCGCCGCCGAAAACGCTCTCGACGCGCGACATGTTCGTGCCGACGTGCGCCACGTGCCACATGAGCGGCCTCAACGGCCAGAAGGTGACTCACGATCCGTCGGACCGGCTCTCGTACTACCTCGCCGATCCGATCACGAAGCCGCGGCCGAACCACGATCGCGCACAGCTCGCCATGAAGCAGGTCTGCATCCAGTGCCATGCGCCCGCGCTCATCGAGCGTGTGTACGCGGATGCCGAAAAAGTCGTCGCGGCGACGAACGAGAAGGTCCAGGCGGCGACCGACATCATGTCGGCGCTGCGCACGGACGGCGTCCTCGCTGGCGCACCGTTCTCGCAGCCGATCGATTTCGTGTATTTCGATTTGTGGCACTACGACGGCCGGACGTCGAAGCACGGCGCGTTCATGGGCGGCGCGGATTTCGTCCAGTGGCACGGCAACTACCCCATGCTCGCGCGGACCGTGCAGCTGCGCGCGCAGGCCGAGGAGCTGCGGCGGCGGCGTGGCAGACCGTAGCGCTGCGCCTCGAGGGGGCGGCTGGCAGGCCGACCATCAGCTCTGGGTCGAGGCCTTCGTCCTCTTCAACTGTGCCGGCCTCACGCTCGACATTTTTCTCGCGCACTCGGAGAACCACTTCCGACGCGAGACGGAATACGTTCCTCTCTATTTCTCGATCGCGGCGACGCTGACGTTGGCGGCGATTCTGCCGCTGCGGCGCCGGCTGCCGGCCGTCTGGCGGGACGTCGGCCATCTCGTCGGCTGGCTGGCGGTGATCATCGGAATGGCCGGCGTCATCCTGCACCTCGACAGTCAATTCTTCTACGAGCGGACGATTCGCAGTCTCACCTATGCGGCGCCGTTCGCTGCGCCGCTCGCGTACGCCGGGCTGGGCCTGCTGCTGATCGTCAACCGGACCGTGGACGCCGACACCGTCGAGTGGGGACAGTGGGTGCTGCTGCTGGCGCTCGGCGGCTTCGTCGGGAATTTCATCTTCAGCCTCACCGATCACGCGCAGAACGGGTTCTTCAACGCCGCCGAATGGACTCCGGTCGTCAGCAGCGCGTTCGCGATCGGCTTTCTGCTCGCGCTGTTCGCGACGCGCGTCAACGTGTCGTACCTGTGGTTGTGCGCGGCCGTGCTGCTCGCGCAAGCCCTCGTCGGCGTGGCCGGATTCGTGTTCCACGCGATCGCCGACCTCCATCGGCCCGGCGCGACGCTCTTCGAGCGCGTCCTCGGCGGCGCGCCGCCCCGGGCGCCGCTCCAGCTCCCGAATCTCGTGGTGC
>JACPZV010000109.1 GCA_016195295.1 Acidobacteriota bacterium | reverse complement strand
GCCGACGATGAGGACGCGTCGTACGCGATGGCGGCGATTCTCGCGCTGGGCGCCGTCAGCCTGTTCGTGTTTCCGATCGTCGGCCGCGTGCTCGGCATGAGCGATCACGCGTTCGGCCTCTGGGTCGGCCTGGCGGTGGACAACACCGCCGAATCGACGGCGGCCGGCGCCCTGTATTCGGAGGTGGCGGGGAAGTTCGCCGTGATCGCGAAGACGACCCGCAACGCCACGCTCGGCTTCGTCGTCCTCGGCTACGCGCTCTATTGGGCGGGCCGGCATCAGGGTCACGATGTCGCCCGCAAGGGCGTATTTCTGTGGGAGAAGTTTCCGAAATTTGTGCTCGGGTTCGTGACGTTGTCCGCGCTGGCATCGGCTGGGCTCTTCGCGCCTCGACAGGTCGCCGACCTCGCCAATCTGTCGCGGTGGGCGTTTCTGCTGGCGTTCGCCGGCGTCGGACTGCGGACCAATGGCCGCCAGCTCGTCAAACAGGGATGGCGCCCGCTGATTGTGGGCGTCGTGGGGGAGTGCGCGATCGCGGGCATCACGCTGGCGATGGTGCTGGCGGCCGCACGGACGTTCGCATTGTAGACAGCAGTCAACATGACGACTCTCACCCTCGTCGCGCTGTTTCTCGTCGGCGTCGCCGCCGGTGTCGTGCTCTATCACGCCGCGTTCGGCTTCACTTCGTCCTGGCGGCGCTTCATTGTCGAACGACGAGGCGCGGGCATTCGCGCGCAGATGCTCATGCTCGCGCTGACGTCCGCCGTGTTCTTTCCTCTGTTGGCGCAGGGACACGTCTTCGGACAGGTGGTCCGCGGATCCGTGTCACCGGTCGGCATGTCGGTGATCGTGGGCGCGTTTCTCTTCGGGATCGGGATGCAGATGGGCGGCGGCTGCGCCTCTGGCACGCTCTACGCCGTCGGCGGCGGCAATACACGGATGGTTGTGACGCTGCTCGCGTTCATCGCCGGATCCGTGATCGGCAGCGCGCACATGCCGTGGTGGAGCGCGGCGCCGGCGCTGAAACCGATGTCGCTCGTTACGTCGTTCGGCGCGCCCACGGCGCTGGCGATCGCACTGGTGTCGTACGCGTCGCTGACGATGATCACCGTCGTCGTTGAGCGCCGGCGCCACGGATCGCTCGCAGACGACGGGCGGCGCGCGCGAGCGTGGCGGATGTGGCGCGGTCCCTGGCCTCTCGTCGCCGGCGCGGTGGGACTGGCAGCGGTCAACGTCGCCACGCTGCTCCTTTCGGGCCGGCCCTGGGGCGTGACGTCGGCATTCGCGCTGTGGGGCGCCAAGGTGTTGCAGAACACCGGCGTGAACGTGGCGGCATGGCCGTACTGGTCCCCACCGGCGCAGGCCGCGGCGCTGAAAGCGAGCGTGGTCTACGACGTCACGTCGGTCATGGACGTCGGCATCATGATCGGCGCGCTGGCGGCCGCGATTCTCGCGGGGAGGTTTGCGCCCACGTGGAGAATCTCGGCGCAGTCGGTCGCGAGCGCCGTAGGGGGCGGTCTGCTGCTCGGCTACGGCGCCCGCATCGCCTATGGCTGCAATATCGGCGCGTACTTCAGCGGGATCGCGTCAGGCAGCGTGCATGGCTGGGTCTGGCTGTTCGCGGCGTTCGGCGGCAATGTCGTCGCGACCAGGCTCCGCTGGCCGAGCCTCAAGACATCGCCGCCCCAACGCGTGCCCGGCTACTTGCCGACGGCGAGAATCTGAAACGAGTCCGCGATCATCGCCCCGCGGCCTCCGCGTCCGCCGGCCGGCGGCGGTGTCGCGGGCGGACCGTACTCCGCGGCAATCAAGAACAGCTGATTGGTTTTCGTGTCCAGCGTCATCGTCTTGGCGCTCGAGATCGTTTTCACCGTCTGCTCGACAGCGAAGCTGGTCGGGCTGTTCTCCTTGATGACCGTCAGCGTGCCGTCGCCCTGCGAGCTGAACGCCTCCAGCGTCTGCGGGTTGAACGCGGCGCCGTCGACGCCCGCGCCGATCGGCAGCGTCGTAATGACCTTGCCGGTCTCCGCATTGAGAATCACCATCAGGTTCGGATTGCGGCAGGCGACGAAGAGCACGTGGTTCTTCGCGTCCAGGGCGAGACTGGCGGGCACCTTGGCGGTGTCGCCGAATTCGTAGTGCGCCGTCACCTTCAGCGCCTTCGTGTCGACGACGGCGACGTTGCTCTTGTCTTCGATGTCGACGTAGAGATGACCATTGCCGTCGGACGCGGCCTGCTCGGGCGCGCCGCCGAGATCCAGCGTGCCGACGACCGCCCCGTCCTTCACGTCGATGATCGTCGCGTTGGGCGCGCCGTGACTGAAGATCCAGACGCGCTCGTTGAACGGATCGAAGAGGATGCCGTCGGGTCCGCCCTCGACGTCGATGCGCTTGATCACTTGGAGGGTCTTCGTGTCCCACATCGCCACGGGCTTGCTGCTGCTGAAGCCGTGGCCGGATTTTGGATCGACCGCGGCGCCGCGCGCGTTCGTATTCGGAATCTCGCCGACCGGCGCGAGCGTGTCGAGGTCGAAGACCGTCACGCGCGGCGACGGACCCGTGCGCGGAATGTACAGACGACGGCCGACTGAATCTGCGTAGACGTAGTCGAAGCCGCCCGCGCCGCCGACCTTGGCGGTCTTGAGAACCTTGTACGGCCCTGAGTTCTGAGCCAATCCAACGACCGCAGATGTCGCAACGACGATGGCGAGCAAGGCAGGGAATCGGCGCATGGAAGTGCTCCCTTCGCGACGCATTGTAATGGATTGCGGCTGCGCGCATCATAGCGGCACCCGAGAGGCTCTTCATGAATCGACGTGATCCGTCCCGGGCGTCGGCAATGCCGCGAAGCGGTCACGCGATTGATCACTCGGTTCGAACGTCGAAGGGATTCACGATGTCCACACCCGTGCGAACCACATCTTTGACGTTGCGCGTGGCGAACACCAGGCCGTGAACCTTTGCCGTTGCGGCCAGCAACCCGTCGATCACCGGCAGCGGATTCGGAACGTTCAGGCGTCCCCATTCCTCGGCGATGGGAAGGTCCACAGGCAGAATGCGGTCGCGATGTTCGGCGAGCAACCGATGAAGCCAGCGCTCCAGTGACCGGGCCGCCGTGCCGTCGCGCCGTCGAACGCTTTCGATGCCCCGCCGAATCTCGCCGGCGGTGAGCGCGCTCAGCATGATCGCGTCCGGATCGAGGGCCTGGATCCAGGCGCGCACGTTGGGGTTCGCACGCGGCCCCTTTCGCAGTTCAGCGATGACGTTGGTATCGAGGAGGAACCTCACAGCCGCGTGCGCCGGCCGCGATCTCTCGGCCGCTCGAAGTCCGTATCCTCGCCGCCCACCGGCATTTCCAGGAGCAGGTCTTTCAGAGTCGTCCGCGTGCGCCGCGCGGCGAGTGCCTCGCGCAGGATCTCGCGATGCTCGGCTTCGGCCGAGCGGCGCTTCTCGGCCGCGCGAATCTTGAGGGCGCGAATCAGTTTGTCATCGACGTTGCGGACGATCAGCTGTCCCATATGATAGCGATGATATCACAGCGGCTTGACTCATCAGCCCTCCGCTGGCGTCTCATGACCATCATGCCTCACGATCTGCGCTACACGGTGCGCACGCTCATCAAGGCGCCCGCGTTCTCACTGGCAGCCATCGCCGCTTTGACTCTCGGTATCGGCGCCAACACCGCCATCTGCTCCGTCGTCAACGCCGTCCTGCTGAAACCGATGGCGCTACCCGAGCCCGAGCGCGTCGTGATGTTCATGAACACGTTCCAGCAGGACGGCTCCGGCTCGGGCGCCTCGCCGGCCAAGTGGGCGCACTGGCGGCGGCAGACATCCGTCGTGCAGGACGTCTCGGCGTTCCGCACGAACGTCGTGAACTACACCGGCGGCGAACGAAGCCATGCAGGTCGGGCGCAACCAGGAGCATGAACCGAGAACGACATTTCCATACGAGTGGCTGAGTAGTGTCACGGGAAAATTCGTTGCATTCGGCGGCCCCGCGCTCAGGTCTCACGGATTGATCGGACCCCCGATAGCATTTTGAAGATCTGCCCGGGCGGCGTTCAGCTCCGTTTGTGCATTGACGACCCTTGTCTCCGCGTCGATCAGCACACGCTGCTGATTCACAATGTCCAGAAAACGAAGCTCACCCAAGTCGTACGCGAGCTGCACGATGCGGACGCTCGCTTGATTTTGTTCCAGCACCCCACTTTGTAGGATGTCCAGACTCTTACGCGCGGTCTCGTACCGGTGAATTGCGAGCGCTACTTCTCGGCGAACGGTAACTTCCAGACTCTCACGCTCCGCGCGCGCCTGCGAACGGCGTGAGGCAGCCTCAGAGATATTGCCCTGCTCTCGATTGAAGATCGGCAACGGAATCGACATGCCGAACTCGAGCACCTTCTCGCGTTCGAAGGACCGTGTTTGCGTACCGGTCGCGGGCGGTCCCAGTAAGCTCTCTTGGCCGTACCGCGCAAAGGCGGTGACGTCCGGCACCGCCTGCGACCTTGCCAAACTGATCCCAGCATCCGCCAATTCCTCGCGTAGACGGGCGGCCTTCACGTCCGGCCGACTTTCGATCGCTCGCGTGACTGTGGCTTCTTCCGTCCCAGGGACGTCAGCGATCTGTTGTCCCGGTTTCAGCAACAGCGGTTCGTCAGGCGATAAACTGACGAGCGTCCGAATCTGCAGAACGAGACCCGCGAGCTGGTTTTCCGCAAGCAGTCGCTCTGCCCTGACCTGATTTGTCTGAGCCTGCAGCAATTGCGAGTCGAGCCGCGAGGCATCCCCCGCACGCAATCGCACGTTCATCACGCCAATCGTTTGATCGTTCGTGCGGTCAAGCCGTTCGAAGAGATCGACGCGAGAAGCGACGCCTTGCGCTTCTGCAAAAAGGAGTCGAAGACGTCCGATCAGCTGGCGTTCCACCTCGGCCACGTCCGCCTTGACAACCTCTATAGATGTTTCTGCCATCCTCGTTCGGTTGGCGCGCTTCCCACCGAGCTCCACGGGCTGAGAAAGACCGACCGAGTAACCGCGATCTCCTTCGTTCGCAAACACAGCGTCTGTCTTCTTCGAAAGGTCGACGGATGGGTTCGGCCAGAGGCGCGCCTGGGTGAGACGCGCTTCGGCCTGGCGCACCGATTCGCGGGCGCCTTGCAGGTCAGCATTCCGGCTCAGTGCCATTCGTGCGAGCTGTTCGAACGACATGCCCTGTGTTGCACTGAGGTACCGAGACGACTGTGCCGAAACGGATGCACAGCAGCCAATCCAGAGAAGCGTGAGAGCGATCTTTTTACTCATGTGGGATTCCCTCGTGATAGGCGCGCCGGCCAAATCTCAGATAGAGGACCGGTATGACGGCCATGTTGAGCAGTGTTGACGTGACGAGGCCTCCCAGAATCACCACGGCCATCGGCTGTTCTAGTTCTCGACCCGGCTTCCCGCCGCTCAGGGCGAGCGGCAGCAGCCCAAGTCCTGCGGTCAGCGCGGTCATGAGAATCGGCGAGAGCCGCTCTATGGCACCGCGCACGACGAGCTCGCGACCGAACGGCATGCCTTCCTCGGCGAGCAGGTGGTTGTAGTGGGTGACGAGCATGATGCCGTTTCGGGTTGCGATTCCGAAGAGCGTGACAAAGCCGACCAGCGACGCGACCGACATCTCGCCTTTGCTGGCAATCAGGACGGCCAAGACCCCGCCAATCAACGCGAGGGGCAAATTCGCCATGACGAGAAGCGCGTGTCGGATTGAACCGAATGCGAGAAAGAGCAACAGGAAGATGCCCACGATAGCCGCGCTACCGAGCCGCGTCATCTGGTTCACCGCCTGCGTCTGTGCTTCATACTGGCCGCCATAGACGATGTAATATCCGCTGGGCAGGTGCACATGCTGATCGACTTGCTGCTGGATCTGCTGCACGACTCCCGTCAGGCTGCCGGAGGCAACGTTGCAGGACACGACGATCCGCCGCTGGGCGTTCTCGCGTTCGATCGTGTTCGGTCTGTTGACGATGTGCACGTCGGCGATACTCCCTAACGGGACCTTCCCGCCAGGCGTTGTGTCGACCAGCGTCCGGCGTATCGCCTCGATGTCGGTCGCCGCCCTTGGGTCGTACCGGACGAGAATGGCGAACGTCTTTTGTTGTTCCAGCACGTCAGAAACTCTGGTGCCGTAGAACGCCGCCTGGACGGTTTCGGCAAGGTCGGCACTTCGCAGGCCGTGCAGCGCAAGCGCCTTGCGGTCGAACCGGATCGCGACCTCCGGCACGCCGGTCTGCCGCTCCATCGTCAGATCGGCAACCCCAGGGACCGGTGCCATCGCGGCCTGGATCTGCTGGGCCGTCTCTCGCAGCACGTCCAGGTCCGGTCCGAACACTTTGACCGCAATGGTCGCCGTTGTTCCCGAGAGGACTTCCTCGATGCGTTCCGAGATGAACTGCTTGATCCCGAACGTAAATCCGGCAATGTCGTCCAGCTTGTCTCGCACATCCGCCATGACGACCTCCCGAGGGCGGTCGCTCTCCTTCAATTTGGCGATGAGCTCGGTGTAGTACGGTCCGAGCGTATCTTCTCCAAGCTCGACGCGGCCCGTTTGTTGTGCCGTCTTGACCGTTTCGGGAATCTGAGCGAGGCGGGATTGCACAATGGCACCCACGCGCATCGATTCCTGCATGGACGTGCCGGGCAAACCGGTCATGTGGATGATCAGGTTGCCTTCGTTGAATTCCGGGAGGAACTCACCACCCAGGAACGGCACGACGGCGATAGTTGCGCCCAGCAAGACGCTCGACACGGCCGTGACGGTCTTCGGGTGATCCAGAAGGGGATCGAGAACGCGCCGATAAAGCTGCTTCAACCGCACGACGACGACGCTTTCGTCCGACTGACCCGCCACCTTCGGCAGGAGGAAATAACAGAGAGCCGGGGTCAGGGTGAGGGCAACGGCAAGAGACGCGAGAATCGAAATGATGTAGGCGTATCCCAACGGGGCGAAGATCCGGCCCGCGAGTCCCGATAGGGAAAAGATCGGCAGAAACACGAGCGCAATGATGACTGTCGCATACACGATCGACCCGCGCACTTCGGCCGATGCGGCATAGATCACCTGTAGCACGGGCTGCGGCGTCGGCTTCACGCGATTCTCTCGCAGCCGCCGAAAGACGTTCTCCACGTCGATAATCGCATCGTCGACGACCGCGCCGATGGCGATGGCGAGTCCACCGAGCGTCATCGAGTTGATGGTGCCGCCGAACCGCCGCAACACGACGACTGCCACGAGCAATGAAAGTGGAATGGCGGTGATGCTGATCAAACCGGCGCGCCACGTCGCCAGGAACACCAGCAGCACGATTGCCACGAGCACCCCGCCTTCGACCATGGCGCTATTGATATTCGAGATCGCCCGCTCGATGAAATCCGCTTGTCGAAAGAGCTCCGTGTCCATCACGACATCTTGCGGAAGCGCGCGACGGACCTCCGCGAGCGCGGCGGCTACCGTCCGGGTTGTCGTGAGCGTGTTCGCCCCGGGCTGCTTGAGGACGATGAGAATGACGCTCGGCTTGCCGAAGGTCGATGAATCGCCCACCTTGTATTCGGGGCCCAGCCGCACCGACGCGACGTTGCGAATCTGGATCGGCAGGCCGTTCCTTACTGCGATCACGGAATCTTCGAGATCCTCCAGGGAGGTCACGCGGCCCAGTCCATGAATGACCAGGCTCTGCCCGGGCGAATCCATGAAACCGGCGCCCGCGTTCTGGTTGGCGCGCTGGGCCGCCGTCATGAGCTCGGTCAGCGAGATCTGGTAATCGGTGAGTTTCGCCGGATCGGCAATGACCTGATACTGCTTGACCTCACCCCCAAAGATCGTGACCTGAGCCACGCCCGGCACGGCCAGCAGACGCGGTCGCAAGGTCCAATCGGCCAGCGTCCGCAAATCCATGAGCGAGGTTTTTTCTGCGGTCAGGCTGATTTTACTTCTTCCGGGGACAGGCCCCGCGCCTCGGTTTGAATCACGACCTGCGGCGGTGCGAAGTCCGGAAAGACATCCAGCGGACTCTCGCGAGCGGCACGAATGCCGAACACGAGCAGAAGGATGCCGACCACCAGCACGACCAGCCGGTTATTGAGCGACCAGAGGATGATTCGGTTGAGCATCAGTCCTTCTCGCCCTTCTTGCCTTTCTCGTCCTCTTCGGCTGGAATCTCACTCTTCAGCGACTTGCTCCGCAGCGCTCCCGCGCCGACCGTCACGACCTTCTCGCCCTTTCTCAGGCCGGATGTCACGACAATCGTGTCGTTCTTCCGATCTCCAAGCTCGACGACTTTCCGTGCATACACTCCTGGTTGGGACTCGACATAGACAAATGACGCGCCTGCCTCGGAAAGCACCGCGGACACGGGGATCATCAGGATCTTGGACGGGGGTCCCGTCGGAATGCGCGCTTCCACGAACATCTCAATCCTGAGCGTGCCGTCGCGGTTGTCGACGCTGAAGATGGCGGGCACGGTTCGATTCTGGGGATCGACCAGATTGCCGATGGTGACCAGCTTGCCGGTCAATCCGCCGGTCGATCCCGGGATCTCAATTTCCGCTTCCCTTGCCGCGCGTATCGGCGGCAGATCTCGTTCGTGTACGGCCGCTTCGACCCATACCGTGCGGAGGTCGGCGATGGTCAAGACGTTCTTCGATGGATCGACCTGTTGGCCGAGTGTAGCCTCTGCGGCGATGACGGTGCCCGATATCGGCGCCACGATTGGCGCGCGTCGCGGCTCGGAGTTCGCGTTCGATACCGCTGCTTCGTACTGTTCCTTGGCGCGACCCGCGCCCTCCAGTTTGGCTTCGGCTTGCTTAACCTCGAACTCGGCGACCTGAAGCTGCTTTTGAGGAATCGCTCCGCCGTCGTAGAGCCGCTGCGCACGATTCAGCTCCGTGCGTTTCAGCTCCAGCTCCTGCTGCGCCTGAATGAAGCTCGTCTGCAGCTCAATCGCGGTCCTGGTCACCTGCAGCGTGTCGGCAGCCGTGAACTGTTGTTCCACCTCGGCGATCCGTTGCCCTTTGGTGACGGAGTCGCCAATCTTGGGCAGGCCCTCACCGACGAGTCTTCCGGGAAAGGGCGAAAACACTTCGGCCTCGCCGCCGGCGCGAGCTTTGATGCGGCCGATGACCACGATGCTCGGCGCGACATTACCTTCGACGACCTCGGTCGAGCGAAGACCGCTCGCCCGCACCTGATCTGGGCTCAAATGGGTCTCACCGTTTGTGGACGTGGCCGCTTTTGTTCCGGCGGCGCCGCGCTCGCGCTCTCGTTCCGCACCGCAAGCTGGCAATAACGCCGCAAGAACGAGGACGAAGACGATTCCTCGACTGTTCATACCAACGCTCAATTCCTTGAAGAGTCGTTCGGACAATCCAGCAGATGAGGAAACAAGCCCTCAGATTCGCTGGAAACCTGTGCGGGGAGCGAGCAGCTAGATGCGGAAGTCGCGGAGGATCAACAGACGCGAGCCATCAGCGCCGTCGAGAATCGACGCCAGCGCGTTTGGACATTTCAGGTGGGGAACTCCTGCACGCGTTCGAACGGAAATCAGATCTGAATCTCGTGCGGTCCGGGTGGATGCTGCAACCGTTCGCGCCACACCCTCGAGATGTCCTGACTGCAAAGCTTGAGAGGCGACGGTCCTCCGCGACCCGATCGCGGCTGATCGACGAAGCGTCAGCGTCAGGCCAACAAAAAAGAGGACGGCCAAGATCACCGATACGTAGTTGCCGTCGTGAGGCCAGTGTTCCCCGACGTCTGCCAGCTCATAGAGAGGTAGCGCGACAAACGTGACGACAAAAAGGAACACGCCTGTGGTCTCGGGCCGTGCCATACCTGGGATGGGAGGAAGGATAGTCCGACATAGACGTCGCGTGCAAGCGCCACACCTGGATCAGTGCATGCCGAACCGAAGCGACTACAGCACATTGCGGGAGAATGACTCCAGGGACTTCGACATCTGTCGACGAGGTGCCGCCTCTGTTGGCTGTGGACTTGATCCCGTTTCGTGGACATCTTTCGACCAGATGGCATCAGCCTCGATTTATTCTGCCCGTCGTACCCGTCTAGGCTGAAGATGTAGGGCGACAGGCGAGATGCAGGGCGGGTCCTTTTGGACCCGCCGGTGACGCCGGATCCGAAAGGACCCGGCCTACAGGAGATCTGAGATGTCACGACTCCATCGATTCGTCATCGCTCTGGCTCCGGTCGCGCTGACGGTCCTCGCGGCCGCGCAGACTCGGACAACGCCGCCGGGCAAGCCGCTCGACCTCTACGTCGTCGACGTGGAGGGTGGCAACGCCACGCTCTTCGTGGCGCCTTCCGGCGAATCCGTGCTCATCGACACGGGGAACGGCGGTGCCGCGGCCGCGAGAGATGCGGAGCGCATCATGGCGGCCGTCAAGGACGCCGGGCTCTCACGGATCGATCATCTGATCACGACGCACTGGCACGGCGATCATTTCGGCGCGATGGCGGAGCTCGCGACGCGGATCCCAATCCGGGAGTTCATTGATCACGGGCCGACCGTGGAGCCGCAGCCCGCGTCCACGGCGTTTCTTCAGAACGTGTATCCGTCGCTCTACGCGAAGGGGACGCACACGATCGCCAAGCCCGGCGATCGGATCGCGGTCGCGGGCCTCGACTGGCGCATCGTGGCGTCCGCGGGTCAGATGATCAAGACGCCGCTTCCCGGCGCCGGCCGATCGAATCCCTCCTGCGCGAGCTTCACACCGCAGGCGGCCGACCAGACGGAGAACGCGCAGTCCGTCGGCAGCATCGTCACGTTCAGCAAGTTCCGCGTCGCGCATCTGGGCGATCTCACGTGGAACAAGGAATTCGATCTGATGTGTCCGGCCAACCGTATCGGCACCGTCGATCTCTTCATCGTGTCCCATCACGGCCAGCCGATCTCGAATTCAGAAGTTCTCGTGCACGCGCTTCACGCGCGCGTCGCCGTCCTGAACAACGGGACGCGCAAAGGCGGTCAGCCCGAGGCGATGAAGATTCTCCATTCGGCGCCCGGCTTGGAGGATCTCTGGCAGATGCACTTCTCGCAGCTGAGCGGTCAGGAGTACACCGTGCCGGGCATGTTCATCGCGAACGCGGTGGACGATCAGTCCGCGACGATGCCCGTGGCGGCAATTCCGGCGCCGTCCGGCCCTGGCGCGCCTCCGCCGCCCGCGCACAACGGGCCGGCGTACTGGATTAAAGTGTCGGCGCAGGCGGATGGATCGTTCACCGTGACGAACGCGC
>JACPZV010000108.1 GCA_016195295.1 Acidobacteriota bacterium | reverse complement strand
GTCAAAGAGAAGGTGAACGCGCCGTACGACGTGGCGCCGTCGCGGTACTCGTACGACAGCTCCCGCTCCTGGCAGGCCTCGAACATCACCGGCAGGTAGGGGCCCTTGTGACCGAACGCCTTCCGATCGCGCATGTAGCGGTGCCTGGCGAGCTGCCGCACGTGGCGTCCGCGGCCGATGCGGTAGCGATCTCCCGTCCGCTCGGCGAACGTGCGGTTCAGCCACCGGCCGTCGTCCCACTGCATCGCGCGATGACGGATGTCGTCGGGCGGCGTGAGCCCGCGCGGCCGCAGTCCGCCCTCGCGCGTGAGGCCGCCGGAATGGCAGCAGTCGAAGATCGCGACGAAGCGGCTCGCGTACGGGAGCTGGCTGTAGAACTCGACGAACTGCTTGTCGCGGATCGCGTGGTCCGGCGTCCAGTCGAAGTCGTACGGCACGAGGCACTCGTCCAAGTGATCGACTTCCCCGCTCACCGCGTAGGACGGAATCTGCGCGCCGTGTCCCGAATAGAACAGCACGCGCTCGCCCGTCTCCGGCACGTGGTCGAGCAGCCAGTGCAGACGCTCGAGAAGATTGGCGGTCGTCGCGCGATCGTCGAGCACGATGCGGACTTCTTCGGCGCGGAACCCGGAGTCCTGGAGCGCGGCGCTGATCAGGAAGACGTCGTTGACGCAGCCTTCGAGGCGATTGGCCGGATTGGGGTAGTCGTTGATGCCGACGAGCAGCGCGCGCCGGTCGGGCCGCGCCGCCGCCTTCGCGAGCGGGACGAACGCCCGCGTCACGCTGCGCGACGCGCGGCCGCCGGCGACGTCCGGCCAGACGCGCGCCTGCGTGTTCTGGTGATTGAAATAGAAGATCGGATCGTGATTGAGGATGTCGCCCGGTTTGTCGAACTCCGTCAGGACCTCGGCGAAGTTCGGCGCGTCCAGCCGGACGTGCGCTGTCAGCACGTGGTCGTCACGATTGTAGAGGTGGTACCACTGTTTTGCGCGCAGCGGCTCGATGCGGCCGGCGAAGCAGTCGCGCACGCAGGGATTGCCGATCTGCGATCCGAACGTGAGCAGCGTTTTGTTCGCCAGCGCGCCAGGGTTGCGGCGGAACGTGTCGTAGCAGACGAGCGAGCCGAGGCTGTGCGCGCAGACGAGCGAGAAGGATCCTTTCTGCATCCAGTCGAGGAGCTTCTTGCGCAAGGCCTCGCGCAGTTTTTCCTCCGACGCCCACTGGGCGACCATGCCGGCGGTCCAGCGAATCTGATCGGGGACGTCGGCGAGCCCGCGCGTGGCGCCGAACAGATCGCCGATGCCGTGGATGACGCCGCTCGCCAGCAGCTCGGCGAGCGCCCTCGAGTACACGAGACCGTTGAGCGGCTCGTGATCAAACGCATCGTCGTACCGGAAGAACTGACAATCGACCGTCAGGGCGGGCTGCCAGCGCTTCAGGTTTTTCGTGATCGCGTCGGTCCAGGTCGGCTTGAGCGTCGCGTCCTGATCGCCGTGGCCGACACCGTGCACGCACAGGACCGACAGAGTCGCAGGCATCACGCCTCCAGCGTTGAGCGGCGCGGATCCTAGCACGGCGACTTCAAGGGTGAGCGGCCCCTTACGCGAAGACTGTGAAGGGCGTCAGCGGCAATCGGCTGAAGGCGCGAGCGTTACCGTCACCTGCGATGGAAGCTTGAACGCGGACTTCGTCAGCAGATCGATGCCCAGCGTGAGCGCGGTGATCATCACTCCAGCCTCGACTCTCGCCGAAGCCGACGGCGCGCCTTGAGTTGCCAGGAGCTGCGTGACGCCCACGGTCGCGATGTCGGCGCCAATCCAGCCGCCGAGCGTCCGCCTCAGCGGCATTTCCTTCCGGCCGATAGCCGTCTTTCTCGAACCTCAGGACGAGGTGCGCGTTTCCTCTCTTGAGGATGATCCGGGCCGGCGTCACACCCACGAGATCCCGGGTCACGTGCGCGTTGTCGATCGACGCGCCGCTCTCGAACGTGAAGCGGCCGATCGAGTAACTCTGGACCGTCCCGTCCTGCGCGCGCGCCGCAATGCAGACGAGGCAGAGCGCGCAGACGATCCACAGGCGCATCAGGCTGGGTCGGACACGCATTATGGTCCTCCGTCATCGGTCCGCCTGAAGGCAGACGCTACCGTTCTACTTGCACGTGAAGTTCGCCGCTTCGTCCGTGCTGCCCGATCCGTTGTAGCTGGCCGTCATCGGATACGGACAGAGCGGCCGCGTTCGAATGGCGACGCCGTTGGCGATGCGCGCCGCCTGAATCTGCACCGGCGTTTTCTTCTGCTCGACCCACTGCTCCAGCGCCGTCACGCTGTCGAACGTGCTCGTGCCGTCGCCGCCGGCGCAGTGCGCCATGCCAGGCACCATGAAGAGACGAATCGAGTCGGCGAGCCTGGCGCCGCCGCCCTGTGAGTTCAGCACGCTCTCGTAATAGTTGATGCTGTTGCGCGGCGCGATCAGCTGATCGCTCCAGCCGTGATACATCAGCAGCTTGCCGCCGCGGCTGAAAAACGCCTTCAGATGTGGATCCGTCGCGTTCAGGAGACCATCGTCGAGTTTGTCGGTCAGCGCGACGTCCTTGTCGAAGTCGAGGGTCTTGAACTCCCAACCGAAATTCCTGAACACCACGTACTTGAAATAAGTGGTCGCGATGCTCAGCGGCGCAGGACCGGCCAGTCCGCCCCAACCCAGTTCGCTGCCGGGCTCGAGGCCCGGATAGATCGCGGCGCCCGTTCGCGGGTTTTTCGCGG
>JACPZV010000107.1 GCA_016195295.1 Acidobacteriota bacterium | reverse complement strand
GCTCGCACCGATAGAACACCGCGTCGCGCGCGGACTGGATGGTTGTCGCGTGCCGACAATCCGCGCAGAGTCCGATCGAGCGGCGGTCGCGCTCGTCAGTGTGTGTCGTACCCATCAATGCCGTCGCTGAATGTTCAACACATCGGGTCCTACTGCAAGGCGCGGAACCACGCCGCTTCGCCGACGCGCCGCGTGCGTCTGATGCGAAATCTGCCAGAGGGGGCCGATCCTGCGAGCACCGGCCGGGCGTGGCATCGCCGCTACTGCACGCTGACGATGCTGACCACGGGCGTCATCATATAGGTACCGTTGCCCGTGTCCTTGACGGACTGGTCGCCATCAAAGTCCAGCAGGATGCTGTTGGTGGTCGTCCCCGTGGTCGCCATGTCGAACTCGCGATTGAGCCGGATGTCGCCCGAGGGAATGACCACGCTGGCGCTGCGGCCGGCCGGCGCGCTGATGGTGGGCGCGCACGGCGTTGCCGACGACGAGGCGTTGTCGAAGTAGAGCGCGGCGCTCGCGACGACCAAACGGATCTGTGTGTAGTGTCCTGCGGCCAGCGGGCTGAAGTCGCCGCCCGACGCGTGCGCGCTGACTTCGGAAAAAGTGACGAGCAGCGCCTTGGCGTCACTGTAGGGCGAGTCTTTCAAAGAAATCGTGAGCGCCGGGTCTGTCGAGGGCGCGGTGCTACTGCCGCCGCAGGCCATGCCCCCGATGATGAGGACCACGAGCAGCGTACGACAGGCATAACGCATGGCAACCTCCAAACTTGGTTTCAAAGAGACGGTCAACCCCGACCACCACGACCGGTCGGCGCCGCAGGTGTCGTCGGCTTTACGCCTGGCGTGGTCGGTCGCGGCGCTCCACCGGGCGCCGGCACACTGGCCGGTGGACCCGCCGCAGCGCCCCCGCGTCCGCCAGCCGCGGTTGGAAGCTGCGCGGTACCGCGACCAGCGGCTGCCGCCGGCAAGTTCAGCAGCGCGTCGGGCCCGCGCTTGAGCGCGTCGTTCACGCGGTCGAGCGCGGCTTGCGGCACGTAGCCAAGTTGCACGAGCTGTGTCAGCACGGCAATGGCCACCGCGCGACGGTCACGCGGCGCCGTGTCGGCCAACGCCCTAAGCACCGCCTCGCTCACGCCCGCATCGAGCGCGTCGGCGGCCACGGACAGATCGCCGGCATTCACGTCCTTCGCGCCCGCGATCGCCTTGCTCGCACGCTCGAGCGCCGCTTCGCGCCGCTCCACCGCCACCGCGATGCGATCCATCGATACGCCTTTAGCCTTGCCTTCGGCAATCTTGCTCTCGAGCAGTGTGACGGGAATGCCCGCTTGGTTGGCCCGCGTGAGGGCCGTGTCAATCTGGTCCTGCGGCGACTTTCCCTGCGCCAGCGCGGGCCCCGCGCCCGACATCACCACCGCCAGCACGGCAGCCTTCCTCATGATCCTCATGTGGCCTCCTCGAGACCGTCTCAACTCGTTTCTCCCGTCTCTCGTCTGACTGAGAGACGAGCGGGAGCCGTCTCGGTCACATCACGGTTCAGTAAGTCGGCGGCCAGCGCCGCGCGCGCCCGCAGCACGCGCATTTTCAACGCGCTCACCGACGCGTGGAGCAGTTCAGCCATCGTGTCGTAGGACGCCCCCTCCACGTAGCGCAGCAGGAACGCCTCCCGCAGGACGTCGGGCAACCTGGCAAGGGCCTGTCTGAGTTCTGCTCGGACACGCACGCGCTCAACCCGGGCGCCGGGCCCCTCGGCCGGATCGATGAAGGAGCCGGCCGCTTCGAGCGGGATGTTTCGTCGGCGCGCGTCCTTCAGGTGATCGAGGCAGCGGTTGCGTAGGGTCTGGAACAGCCAGGCCCGGAAACGCGTGCGGTCTCGGCAGGCCGCGAGGTTGGTATAGGCTCGGACAAACGCGTCCTGCACCATATCCGCGGCGACGTCGTGATCGAGCACCATCGACACGGCATAACGATGGAGCGCCGCCTGATAGCGTTCCACGAGCGGCGCAAATTGCTGTCGCTCGCCGTTAAGCACACGAGCGATCAGCGACGCGTCATCACACGACAGTGCAGAATGACGGCCGTCCGACCACGACAACATCAGTTCACCACCAGCACCGCCGCGAACCCGCCCATGCCGTCGTCGTGCCGGCCTGCGGCAGATGGGGGCACAAACCATGTGTCGGTGCCGGACCGGAAGGCGTAATGGTAGACGCCTGGCGCCAGCGGCAGACGAAGGACCCACTCGCTCCCTTCGCGCCGCATGGGCAATGGCTGCCACGTGTTGAAATCCCCGCCAATCGCGACCACCGTACCAGGTACATCGGACGCGGAGACGCGTATCGTCACGACGCCAGCTTCTGAGCGCGACGCGGACAGCGGCACCAAGGCAGGCGCGCCGCGACCAAGCCGGCGCGTCACGCCGACGCTCCAGGTGCGGCGCGCCACATTCCAGTACAGCGGGTCTGGTGCATCCTGCCGCACGGTGCCCCACAACGTTGCCTGACGTCCCAGTGCCACGTTGAGGCCTCCGCTCCACGCCACGTCATCGAGTACGGGGCTCAGCCACTTGCCGGCCTGCACCCACGCCTGGATCGGCGCGCCACCGTAGAACAACGTCCCGCCCAGAAACGGATACGTGCCCTCGCTCGCACGAACCCATCGCCCGTCGGCTTCGACGCGGACGATGCTGCCATAGCTGGCACGCGCACCCGTCTCCATCACACCTCGGTTGTCCGTCACGCCAGCATACGAAAGCGTGTGGCCGCGCCAGCCGCCCCTCATTTCGAGACTGCCAGCGCCAGCGGACACGCTGACGAACGGCAACGCGTCGACACTGAACCCGTTCCCCGTTTGATTGGCGACGCCGTCGTGGAACAGCACGCCTTGTCCGCTCAGGTCCGCTCCGATGTTCACACGACGACTGCTAGAGGCCGAGGGAAGAAACCGGCCGCCGGCTCCAAACGCGCCCCACTCCGAGGCGCTGCTTTGAAGTGGGATCGCGGCCGAACCATAGACCCACGCACCGGCGCTGGCATCGTAGCGGAGCGTGCTGATCGCGTTGTTCGTGCTGGCACTCGCGGAGGCCGGGTCGTAGACGACGCGACCAGCGGAGACATCGAGCGCCCATCCTTGACCACGCGCGTCGGGTGACACCAGCAACGCGGCGATGCCTGCCAGGAGCCAGCTGGTACGGAGCTGCTGACACGTCATAAGGACGCCTCTGGGGGCGACAGCGCAAGGCGGCTGTCAGCGCCGCCGAACCCATCGTCGACGGCAGGCGCAGAGGGATCGGGCATCCACCGCTCGCCATCGACGAGGAACGCGTAGTCGTGGACACCAGGCGAGAGCGGGATGAAGATGGTCCACAGGCCCGGCGCCGTCTGATGCAACTCGTAACGCGGCTGCCAGTTGGTGAAACTGCCAGCCAAGCGGACGCGCGCGGCGTCTGGCGCCTGGAGTCGGAACTGCACGAAGAGTTGTGGCGGTGCCGCGGTGGATGTCGACGCGATTCTCGACGCCGCGCGATCCACGGACGATCGCCATTCGGCACGTGCGAACACGACGAGCGCCACGACGGCCGCAGCCGCCAACAGGCCGTATGCAGGGCGGAGGCGCAGGGACACGTGTCGCGTCGCCCACACGCTGTCGGCCCAGCGCGCCAGCGTGCCGCGCGGCCTCGGGTGCGGCGCCCTGAGCGGCTCGATCTGGCGCATCACGGCAGCCGTCAGATCGGGCGCCGGCCGCGCGTTCACAAAAGCGCGCATCTCCGCGATCGCCCCCTCGACGACGTCGGCCTCCTCGCGCTCGGCTGACGCCAGCTGGGCCTGATCGAGATGGCCCTCCAGATACTCGTCGATGCGATCCGTCATCGTCCTAATCCTCAAGTCCGTCACGCCGGGCCTCACGCCAGATCTGTTATCGGCGCGACCGGAGCCGTCGCTGCAAGAGAGACGAACGAAGGGGCCGGCTGGTCACATCGCGCCCCGTTCTTGATCAAACGGCTGGATAATGGCGACGCTGTGGGCAGCTAGCCAGCGCCGCTGTCCATGTGCGGTGATTGCCAGCGAATCACGCGGGGAGCAACGCGCGATGTCACGCGAAAATGTCACTTGGACCATTGCGGCGTCACAGATCACCGAATTGGTCAGCGTTGGTGCGCGAAACGGAAGCAGTGGCGGAGAGAATCCGAGTCCCGTTGACTTCTGTGAAATGCTGAGGAAAACGGCGAAAAGTAATTGGCGGAGAGAGAGGGATTCGAACCCTCGGTAGAGTTTCCCCTACACACGCTTTCCAAGCGTGCTCCTTCAACCACTCGGACATCTCTCCGGCTGAGTGGAATGAACAGTTTAGCGTGTTCTTGCAGCGCTCTCCAAAGGCGCTGTGAAACGGATTGTGAAACCGGTCTTTCCTGACTGTGATCCCAAAACCGCCAGATGGTGAACTTCTGCGCTCGGCATCGTGTCGGTCGTCAGATCCGGCTAACCGAGGTCACTAATTTGAAGTAATCGAGAAGGGCTGGAGTTCGATTCGTCTTGCCGATGTGGAGGCGCTGAACGAATCAGCATTTGCGCGCGCGGCCGACATGACGAAGTTGAGTTATCACGCGTACGCCCATTGCGCCGCGGACTACGTGCTCCCTCGATACCGGCAGTGCGCTGGGCAGGAACTGCGGCCCGCTGCTCATCTCGAAACGGAGGATTTCTCAGGCGCCGACGCCGGCCTCATCATTGCGCACGCAACGTCGACGACGATAGCCACGCGCGAGCCCGCCAGGTCAGGTCACCGTGAACTGGGTGGGGCTGTGCGCGGTGCCGTCGGCGGTGGTCACGTTGATCTTGCCGGTTGTCGCCGCTGGCGGAACGGTCGCGGTGATGGTGAAGTCGTTTACGAGGACAAACGCGGCGGCGGTACCCGCAAACGTGACGCTGTTGGTGCTGGTGAACCCGGAGCCGCTGATGGTCACCTTCGCGCCGACGAGGCCCGAGGTGGGGTTGAGCGAATCGATCTTCGGCTTGACCTGGAAAGATTGCGCGCTCACTCATCGACGGGACGCCGAGCTTTATCCGCCATCGCTCGCGAGAAGCCGACTCTTATTGCTGCGCCGCCGAGCCGTGAAACGCCACGACCCGCGTGGTCGCCATCATCCCATCTCACCTCATCACGCCGAACGCATCGGGACTTCTGGCGAGAACTGGCGATGGGTACCCCAATGTCTCATCGGCGCCCAGCCGAACCTTTCGTCACCGGCGGAGTCGCGGCGGCCTGGAGAAGCTGCGCCATCCCGGAGAAGAGCGCTGCCAGCGTCGACGCGGTTTCGGGCGGTGCCTCGATGACCAGTCCCCCGCTGGCGGTGCGCTGGACTGTCAGCCGAGAAACGAGGCGCTGGATTTCATCGGGCGATGGCAACGGTTCCGCCCCCGAGGCAGCTGCGCCCGGCGCGTCACGCGACTCGTCGCCCGCCGCCACCACCGCGTCGATCTCACGCTCGGTGGCATCGTCTTCGGGAGCGGCGACGGCGGCGCGGTAGGCCGGTGCGGGTGAGATGGCCGGCGCGAGGACACGCTCAACGCGGGAGAGGAAGCTTCCGGAACGCTCGAAGGCCACCTCGTCGGTCGTTCCATCGAACAGCCCGATAAAAAATGCCTTCTTGGACCCGACGAGATCGGCGATCCGCGACTCGATCCCCGGCTCGCTCACCAGGTTGTAGACGTCAATCGGACGGCGCTGCCCGAGGCGATAGATCCGGCCGATGCGCTGCTCGAGCACCGCGGGATTCCAAGGAAGCTCGATGTTGATGCAGGCGCTCGCGGCGCGTTGCAAGTTGAGGCCGACACCGCCGGCGTCGGTCGCGAACAGCACACGGCAGGCGGGGTCGTCATGGAAGTCCACGATGTTCTGGGTGCGCCGCTTCTGGCCTTCCTCGCCGGTGAAGAACGCCGCCCTGACGCTTTCGCGCGCGAGCTGATCGCGCGTCACCCAATGCGCGAGCCGGAGCATCCGCCGCCATTGGCTGAACACCACCACCTTGCGTCCTTGGGCTAGGGCGAGCTGCCCGATCAGCTCGCGCAGCTCCACGAGCTTCGGGCTCGCAAGACCCCGGAGTGTCGAATCCGTGGGCCGCTCGATCCGTGACAGGTCGGGCCAGATCTGCTCGAAGCGTAGTTGGGCCAATCCGTTGGCAATGATGCGCTGGGTGGTGAGCAGAGTCATCAGACGAAAGAACTCCGCCTGCGT
>JACPZV010000106.1 GCA_016195295.1 Acidobacteriota bacterium | reverse complement strand
CTAAGACCGCGAGTCCCATGCCGATGGTGCGAGCCTTCATTGATGGCATTGGAATTAAGTTAGCAACAAACGTCAGTAGGCCCAAGCGGACAGTCGCAGATCAACGAGTCCTACCCGACGCGCATTATGGGAAGTATGCCGCTAGGAATCCCTCTCGCGATAAACACGGAATTCCGTGTTCCGCGAGGACGGTCCGTAGCGGTTCATCAGTCGTGACGATGGCAGCATCGCCTACCGTACGTTGCGCGCGAAGCAAGTAGTGGTCGTCGTCTTTGATCGCCGTTGCCAGATGGTCGGGTAGTGCCGCAACTTGGTTGAAGTCCAGGAGCAGGCAGCGGTCGAGATTCTGCCGCACACGTCCGATGTAGATCTTGACGATCTCGACCGCGATGGTATCCCGCATCTTGCAAAGCGCCCACGCCTTCGTGTCGAACATGCTGCCTTCGATTACGACGATACGGTGGTCGGATCTGGCCAGGCGATCGAGAAAATCCAGAACGACCGACTGCGCGGCCTGTCCATTGGCGCCAGAAGAATCCGCCCACAGCCATTCGTTGATGACGAATTGCGCCAAGGTCAGTCGGCGGCAGACAAGAAGGTCTTTATGTCTTCGAGTTCGCCGGCCATGAACGACGAGAGACCGCCGGTAATCTGTCCCTTCTCGGAGACTGGCTCATTTGTAAAGATGGTTTGTTTTCCCTGACGAGCAACGTGGTAGCAACGCAGGTGTTCTGGCGCGAGCAGCTGTTCCTTCACGCACGCTAGGATTGAAAGAAGGAACTGCTCGCTGTGCGTCGTGAAGACCAACTGCTTGTCTTCCTCCGATGCCAACCTTGCGATTACCCGCGCAAAGCGTCGGATTACGGTCGGGTGTAAATGAACCTCAGGCTCTTCGATCAGGATTGTCTGCGAGTCTGGTCGATGGATTTTCGCCAACATGTAGACAACCTGATTCACGCCGAAACCATCATTTACGAGCAAGCCTGGCACTCGCGCTCCCGTTTGCTCGGTGGTTTGAAGAAACGTTGTCGCGGTTCCTGGCGGCGTAAATGTTCTGAAATCACGATCGAAAATCTCCACTGTATTGATCGAAATGCGCGGAGGAGCATTCTGATCATTGATGATCAGCGTAGCGACTTCATCCTCGCTGGTCGGCGTCGGCGTCAACGGAGCGGGAGAGTAACTGGGCTTGTGGAATCCGCGACGATGGGGACAGACGTCGACGCGTTTGATCTGCTCGACAGGGGAGTTGAGTTGTTCGGCAAGTCTGGTTGTCAGAGCTTGACCCTCGGTCGTTCCTGTTCTTGAGCTCACGGTCGACGCAAAACCATTCCAATTGATCGTGAATCCTTCTTTGTCCAAGTCGTAGTTGAACGAAAAGCTCTGGTTGGCTCCGTAGGGAATCGCCACCTTTGCGGTCATGTTCAGTAAACGTGTCTCGGCAGTTATGTCGGCGTCAGTCTTTCTGAGGCCAACACCGTAACCTCCGACGTCTCCGAAGTCCGCAAAAATCCCTACGGTTTTTGATGCGCTGTGGTTAAAAACGCAGGCGTCGAAGCCGCCAAGGTTTTGGAAACCGAGATTGAATAGGCCGTCAACTGCCTGATTCGGATTCAGGATGAAATTGCGTAGCACGAATAAGGCGTAGAGAAGCGTCGACTTTCCGGCGGACGTTGGACCGAAGAAAATCGTGACCGGCCGAAAGTCGACCTCACATTTTTCAATGCTACGGAAATTCTCGACGCGGAGTCGTGTAAGCATCCTGGCACCCTCTTCGGTCGCCACGCCCGATCCGTTGCGCAGCGCTTGATGGAAGTCGCGATCAAATCGACAAAGTACAGCGACCATGTTACCGCACGACTGGCCAATTGCTCCCGCCTGGTAACACGAATCCTATGTTCGTCTTTGACGGCTTCCCAAGCCTGTGAGATCTGGTGTTGAATAACAACTAATGACCGACACGACGCTGACTCCTTCACGCCTGTGGAAACGCATGACCCTCGAGCAGCGGCAGCGCGCCGCCCACGCCTTCTGGCAGGACCCCGAAGCGACCGACGATCAGGCGCAGGCCGCGCTGCTCATCGCTCAGCAGAAGAAATTCCGCGCGAAGACCGTGATCTCGCTCGACGTGGACCGCAAAGCCCGGCATCTCGCCAGCCTCGCGTCGCTGCCCGAGACGATTGCCGCGCGCGCGCTCGTCACCTATCACCTGGCCGAGCAGCGGCCGCTGATGGGTGCGTTTCTCGATGCGCTCGGTATCGCGCACGAGAACGGTCTCATCAAAGGGGATGGGATCAGGCCCGACGCGGCGAAAGTCGGTCCGGCCGTGGCGAAGATCTCGAAGCAATTTCCGGCCGACGACGTGCGGATCTACCTCGACACGTTGCGCTGCCAGGATCCGGAAACGTGGGGCGGCCTTCCTTAGCATTAGAGCCCTGGCGTGGACGCAAAAACACTCTTAGCGCGGTGCGCTGGCTCGTGGTGTGCGTCGTCGTCTACACGTCCATCAACATGCTGGTGACCGCTGGAATGGCGGAATCGCGGAATGCGTAAACCCGTCATCCTTATTACTGGCGCCGGCGGCGAGATCGGTCACGGGCTCGTGACGCGGCTCGCGCCCGCCGGGGCGCCCATCATCACCCTCGACGTCAACCCACTCGAGCCTTCGCTCGTGAAGCTCGTCACGCGCGAGTTCACCGGCTCGATCACGGATGCGAGCCTGCTCGATCGCGTGCTGGCGGAATTCGAGGTCGACCGCGTGTTCCACCTCGCCGCGCTGCTGTCGGCGCGGTCGGAGTTCACGCCGACGACGGCGCATCACGTCAACGTCGAGGGCACGCTCAACCTGCTGGAGTTCGCGCAGCGACAGGGCGAGTCGCACGGCCGGCCGGTGACGTTCATCTACCCCTCGTCTATCGCGGCGTATGGATTGCCGAGTCTCGCCGCGAAGGGGAAGGCGGGCCGCGTGCGCGAAGACCAGTACGCGGCGCCGACGACGATGTACGGGTGCAACAAGCTCTACTGCGAGCAGCTCGGCCACTACTACGCGAAGCACTACAAGCAGCTGTCGGCGGACGCGATCGCCCGCGTCGATTTCCGCTGCGTGAGATTCCCCGGGCTGATTTCCGCGATGACGATCCCGTCGGGCGGGACATCGGACTACGCGCCCGAGATGATCCACTTCGCCGCGCGAGACGAGCGCTACAACTGCTTCGTCCGGCCCGACACGACGATTCCGTTCATGGCGATGCCTGACGGCGTCGATGCGCTGCTGACGCTGGCGGCCGCGCCCCGCGATCGCCTCACGCGCACGGCCTACAACCTCACGGCGTTCAGCGCGTCGGCGTCCGAGATTCGCGAGGAGGTCGTCGCGGCGTTTCCCAGCGCGGTGATTGACTACGCGGTGGACGTGAAGCGGCAGGGCATCATCGACTCGTGGCCGGCCGACGTGGACGACAGCGCAGCCCGCCACGATAGCCGGCCGCGCTGGTCGGCCGGAAACCGGCACGCGACCGACGAAACCAGAGAGTCAGTCGTCGCTCGCGCGCCGGCTTCCGGCCGACGAACGCCGCTTCGCGGCGCCGCGTCGAACACGATCTCTGGAGTTTCTTATCTCCGTGCCTCTGTGTCTCTGTGGCTCATTCATCTTTGTCTTCTTCGCGCTCTTTGCGGTCTTCGTGGCTTCGTGATTCGCCAGCCTCACAAGTAAGATGAACGCCACGATGAATGCGGTGACGGCCTTCGCTCCGGCCACGGTGTCGAACGTGGCCTGCGGATTCGACGTGCTCGGCTTTCCGCTCGAGTCGCCCGGCGACGAAGTCACGGCGAGTTTTTGGGGACGGGAGTCGCCCGCACAGAGTGATACGACTCCCGTCCCCAACGTCCGGATTGACGACATCACCGGCGACCACGGCCGGCTGCCGCGCGACGCGGCCCGCAACACGGCCGGCGTCGCGGCGCAGGCGCTGCTCACGACACTCGGCGAACGCCGAGGCGTCGCGCTCACGATTCGCAAAGGGCTCCCGTTGTCCAGCGGGCTCGGCGGCAGCGCCGCGAGCGCGGTCGCGGCGGTCGTCGCCGTCGACGCGCTGCTCGGCGCCCGCTCGTCACTCGAGACGCTGATGGCCTGCGCGTTCGAAGGGGAGCGCGTCGGCGCCGGCTCCGCACACGGCGACAACATCGGCCCGGCGGTCTACGGCGGCTTCGTCCTCGTCCGCGTCGCCAATCCACCCGACGTCATTCGTCTGCCCGTGCCGGCCGGCTTGACCGCCGTCGTCGTGCATCCGTCGGTTGCAGCTTGTCGGGCTCCGGTCCGTCCCTCTTCGCGCTGTGTCGCGACGCACAATCGGCGCGCACGGTGGCTGCGGCCATGACGGGCAGCGTGAAGCAACACATCGGCGGCGATCCCCAGACCTACGTGTCGCCGATCGCGACGCGCGGCGCCCACGTTATATCGAGATGAAGTTCCTCTCGACGCGGGGCGGCGCACCGCCGGTGCCTTTTACCACCGCGCTTTTCGACGGCCTGGCGCCCGATGGCGGCCTCTACGTCCCGGAGACGATCGAGCCGTGGACCGCGAGCGAGCTGGCGCGGCTGCATCGACGGACGCTGACGGAAATCGCGCTGCGCACGCTACGGCCGTTCACGCGGGGCGAGATCGATCCCGCGACGCTTGAAGCCGTCGTCGTCGAGGCGCTGAACTTCGACGCACGCGTTCCACCGCGTGCCGCACACGCGCGTCGTCATCCTGTATCCGGACGGTCGCGTGAGTCCGACGCAGGAAGCGCAGCTGACGATGTTCAACGGCGAGCGGACCAACGTGCGTGCGTACGCCGTGTCGGGCAGCTTCGACGAGTGTCACCGGTTGACGCGCGAAGCGTTCGGCGACCGGACGTTGCGAACGCGCATGCGCCTGACCTCGGCGAACTCCGTGAACGTCGGGCGGCTGCTGCCGCAATCGGTCTACTACTTTCACGCCGTGGGTCGCGTCCTCGAGCGGGACGGCGTCGCGCAAGGCATGGTGGAAAACGTAGCGCGAGGCTTTAGCCGAGCGATCACGTTCTGCACGCCGAGCGGAAACTTCGGCAACCTGACCGCGGGCTTGCTGGCGAAGCGCGCAGGTCTGCAGGTGGAGCGATTCATCGCCGCGACCAACGCGAACGACGTCGTGCCGGCGTACCTCGAGACCGGCCGGTTCGAGCCGCGGCCGTCGATGCCGACGCTGGCCAATGCGATGGACGTCGGCCATCCGAGCAACTTCGAGCGCATGACGTGGCTGTACCACGGCGATCTCGAGGCGGTGCGCCGCGACATCGTCGGCAGCCGGCACGGCGATGACGAAGTGCGCGCCACGATTCGCGACGTCTTCGAGACGCGCGGCTACTTGCTGTTGATGCGTCGCTCGACGCGGTCCGAGGCGTGCTCGGTGACTGACGGGCCGTTTCGTTATCGCGCCGACATTCTCAGTGTGCTGTGGCGCCATGGCGTTCAGCCCGGACCGAAGACGCCTCCTGATCTCGTCCGCGGATTCGTGCGTGACTTGTACAAGTACGAAATCCGCCGGCTGCGCGAGCGCTACACGCGCAAAGAGTTTCCGAAGAACGTGTACGCCGAAAAGGTCGACGCGCTCCGGCAGAAGTATCCGGCGCTGGCGCTGCCGGCGTCGCAGTGGGTGGAGAAGAGTCATGCGCGCGATCGAAATCCGTGAGCCTGGCGGCCCCGAGGTCCTCGTCGCCGTCGAACGGCCGAAGCCGGCGCCGGTGGCGGGCGAAGTCCTGATCAGGGTTGCCGCCGCCGGTGTCAATCGGCCCGACGTCTTCCAGCGGCTGGGGCGATATCCACCGCCGCCAGGCGCGTCCGATATTCCTGGACTCGAAGTCGCCGGCACGATCGAAACGATCGGACCCGACGCGCGAGGGTGGAAGGTGGGAGACGCGGTGTGCGCACTCGTCTCTGGCGGCGGCTAC
>JACPZV010000105.1 GCA_016195295.1 Acidobacteriota bacterium | reverse complement strand
TTCCGCTCGGCGCGCTCGGCGTCGTCTTGGCCATGGCCGAGCTCGTCGATCAAATACCCGCCCCCGACGTCATCGTCCACGCGACGTCGTCCGGGGGCACGCAGGCCGGCCTGGTTGCGGGCTGCCGGCTGCTGGGGCTGTCGACGCGCGTGATTGGCGTCAGCGCGGACGACAGCGCGGCCGCGATCCAGTCGCACGTGCGCGCGCTCGTGGAAGGTATCGCGGATCTGCTGCGTCTGGACCCTGGGAAGCTCGCACGCGGAACGGCGATCGAAGTCGATGATCGATTCGTCGGCGACGGTTACGGCATTCCGACGGACGATTCGCGCGGGGCGATCGATCTTCTGGCGCGCACCGAAGCGATCTTTCTCGATCCCACCTACACGGCCAAGGCGATGGCCGGTCTCATCGCGTACGTGCGTCAACAGAAGTTCAAGGAGGGCCAGACCGTGTTGTTCTGGCACACGGGAGGACAAGTTGGGCTGTTCGCGTGAAATTTCAGATTTCAGAATTCAGATTGACTGACTTCGCGTCCAATTCGTAGCGCGAGGCTTTAGCCGAGCATCTATTTCCTTACGTGACGTTCGAGCATCTGGCGGCGGACGACGGCGCCGTACACGTTGCCTTGCGCATCGACGCCCACGCCTTCGGCGCCTGAATGATCGGGCGCGGTCGATTCTGAATCTTCGATGAACGCGGTGACGCGCCCGTCCTTCGCGCTGCCGATGCGAATGCCTTTCTTGATGCCGGGCAGCTCGTGCGCGCCGGTGTCGGGCCCGGACTCGGAGTCGGCGACGTAGATCGTGTCGTCCCTCGTGATGTAAATGCCGCTCGGGCGGCCGAACTGCCGCCACTCGTCTAAGAACACGCCCTCTTGATCGAAGATCTGGATGCGGTTGTTCTCGCGGTCGCCGACGAACAAGCGGCCGCGCGAGTCCATCGCGATCGTGTGCGGCTCGCTGAGCTCCCCGCGGCCCGATCCTTTCTTGCCCCACTCCCTGACGTACTTGCCGTCCTTCGTGAACCGGACAACGCGATTGTTCTTGCCGTTGCGATGGCTGTCGGTGACGAAGATGTCGCCGCTTGGCGACACGACGACGTCCGTGGGCTGATCGAAAAGATCCGGACCGCTTCCGCTGACGCCGGCCTTGCCGAGCGTCATGAGCACGCGGCCGTCAGCGCTGAATTTGAATACTTGGTGGCCCTTGCCGTTTTCGCCGCGCGCATCGGTGACCCAGAGATTGCCGTCGCGATCGACGGTCGCGCCGTGCGGGAAGATGAACATCCCCGCGCCCCAGCTCGCGAGGAGTTTGCCGTTCGCGTCGTACTTCAGAATCGGCGCCTCGCGACGCCCGGCGCAGGAATTTGCGAAGCAGCGATGGATGACGTAGATGGTGCCGTCCGGCGCGGGCTCGACCGCGGTGACCGCGGCCCACTTCACGCCAGGCGGCAGCTGTCCCCAGTTGCGTGTCGTGCGGTACGGCTGCGGGAGATCGTTCCGCGGCGCCTCAGTGGACTGAGCGAACAGAGCGATTGTGAGGCATGCCGTCACCCATGCGGCGATCATCCACGAGTGAATGAGGCGATGTGTGCTGATCATTCTAGCGCCCGGCTGAGGCGTCCCGCCGTCGCGCGCTCGTGTTCCAACGCGAGGTCCGGCGTGGCGAGCGCGCTGCGAATCAAGCATCGCGCTACGACCTAAGGACGTGGCCAATCGTGATCCGGTGACCGTCGAACGTTCGTACGCCAAACTCGCGCATCTTCCATGGCTTGTCTTCAATCTCGGAATGTGATTGAGGTTCATAGGGCGGACCTTCGCGCCATCGCAGTCTATCGCCGGACCCGTGGTCCTTCAACCCACCTAAGAGCGACGACCGCATCACCTGCTCCCGATCGCGCTCGCGTGCGAGCCGCTCGTCGACCAGCGTCAGGTCACAACATGCGGTGCCGGCCTCCAGACGCGGCACTTCTTGTGCCGCGTACGTGGGTTAGCGGTTGAGACAAGGTCGCCGACGCCGCATGTTGTTCGAGCGGCGACCCGCGAGCGTGAACGGGAGCAGGTGATGCGGTTGGACACTACCGCTCAGTCAATCTGAAATCTGAATTCTGCAATCTGAAATCTAACCGCGCGCCTTCAGAATCTCGTCGATCAAAAACAAATCAGTCAGCAGCGCGCGCAAATGGATCGACGCGTTCAGGTTATCGACCATCTGCGACCCGATCGCCGGCTGCGCCAGGACGAGCTGCACGGCCGCCTGCGCGTCACGCGCGTCGCGATCGATGACGGCGATGAAGCCGCTGTAGGGCGGCGTGGGCTCGAGGCCGAGCTTCGCAATGTGCGTGGTGAACAAACTGCCCAGGCCGGCCAGCGCCGCATCGAGTCGCTTGAGATACTCGCGCGCCTGACGCCCGGTGTCGCTCGACTGATCGGTGGGGAGACCCTGGGAGGCGTACGCGAGCATGAACTCGTACGCCTCCTCGATCGTGTTGATGCGGGAGTCTAATTCGCTGGCCGCGTCCGCGCTCACGCCTAGCGCGTCTTCTCTACGATCCAGCGGCTCGGCTCGTGATGTTCGAGGTACTGCCGGCGCGTGATCCAGCCGAAGATCATGCCCTTCGTGATCCACCACTTGTCCGGCCGCACCGCGAAGTACACGTGCGCGATCACCAGACCGACCAGGCCGACGCCCGCGAGCCCGTGGCTCACGTAGACGATGCCGCGCGTCACGTCGCTCATGAAGTACGGATCCCGCACGAAGAACGGCGTGCGGATGTCTTTCAGCATGGTGATGCCGGTTCCCACGACCGCCAGACCGGCGACGACGATCGCAAGATGGTAGAGACGATTGCCGAGCGGATATTTGCCGGGCTTGGGACCGGGCACCTCGTGCCCCAGCTCGCGCAGGAGCTCGGCCTTGAATTCAGGAATGTCCTTCGGGCCGACCCAGATCGACCAGAAGTCCAGCCAGAACGACGCGTGGAAAATGTGGAACACGATCGACGCCGTCAGCACGATGCCGGCCATCCAATGCCACTGCACCCACGCGAACTTCACGCCGACGACCGGAAGAAACGCCGTGAAGAGCAGCACGAACATCGACGCCGCCATCACCCAGTGGAACGCCCGCGCGACGGCCGAGTGTTTGGGAATTCTCGCGGGCAGATCCTTGTGCGCGGCCTCGAGGGCGTCGGTCTCCGAGGACGGCCGCTTTCGGTGCGCGGAGAACAGCATGTAGCTCGCGTGCGCGACGAAGAACAGCACGCCCGCGAACAACGACGCCCAGAACAGATTCCATGAGACGTGGGTGAGAACCCACTCGCCCCACGGACTCCGCCCCCACTTTAGGAGGTCCATGTACCCTCCGCACCTCCGCGGATCGCGCGTTTCACGAGGTTCCGCATGAGGGGCACTTTGTAGCCGTTATGGCGCAGCGTCTGCGCACCCTCGACCGCCAGGTCGCCGGCCATCTTCGCCGTGTCCGCGGTGCGCGGCTTCCCGATGACCGCC
>JACPZV010000116.1 GCA_016195295.1 Acidobacteriota bacterium | reverse complement strand
CGACCAACTCGAAGGGGCACGTCTTCGTCTATGCACGCACCGGCCACGCCGTGGCCACGCTTGGTGACGAACGCACGTTCTATCACGGCGGGTCGCGGCTGTTTCAGTTCGATCAGACCGGCAAGTTCGTGAAGGAGATCGGACAGGGCGTGTACGCGGTCAACTTCGCTCAGCAGGTGCGCGTCGATCCGCAGGACAACATCTGGATCGTCGACGCCGGATCGAATCAGGTCGTGAAGTTCGACGCCGACGGCCGCTTCCAGCTCGTGCTCGGCAGAAAACCTGAAAATATCAACGTGCGGCCCGGGCCGGGCGTTCCGGCGCGCGGCGGCGTGATACCCGAAGGCGCGGCCGCCGGCGGGCGCGGCGAGGGCGGCGGACGAGGTGGACGCGGCGGCACGCCCGGCGCCGGCATTCCCGGCGACAGCTTCAGCTACCCGGCGGACGTGACGTGGGATCGCGCCGGCAACATCTACGTCGCGGACGGCTTCGGCACGAACAACCGCGTGGCGAAGTTCAACAAGGACGGCGACTTTCTGAAGTCGTGGGGCCAGACCGGATCGGGGCAGGGCCAGTTCAACAAGATTCGCGGGATTGCGGCCGACGCCGCCGGCAACGTCTACGTCGCGGACTCGGGGAACAACCGCATTCAGGTCTTCGACGGCGACGGCATGTTCAAGTCGCAGATCACGAACATCGGCACGCCGCAGGCGATCTGCATTTCAGGCGGATCGACGCAGTACCTCTACAGTTCGAACTCGAACGATCCCGAGAGCATGGATCACGGCGAGATCTACAAGGTTCGCCTGACCGGACAGGTCGTCGGCAAGTTCGGCAGAGCGGGGAAGATGCCGAGGGAGTTCGGCATGGTGAACGCGATTGATTGCCGGACGGAAAACACGCTCTGGGTCGGCGAGGTCTGGAACTGGCGCGCGCAGAAGGTCACGCTGCGCTAAAGCCGGGTCCGGAAGGACCCGGCCTACAAATCGTCTCTCCGGCAGTAGCGTAGGGCGGGTCCTTTTGGACCCGCCTTGACGCCGGGTCCGGAAGGACCCGGCCTACAGGTCGTCTGTCAGCGCGCGGGCTCAGGGTGATCCGCGAGCTGATAGATTCGCCGCACGGCCGCGGGGTCGATGCCGACGCCACGGATTGACGCGAACTCGTTTCGATAGGCGGTCATGTCCACCTTCTGCGCCGCCTCGTCTGGGGACAACCCCTGCTTGCGCAGCGCCGTGACCTGCGTGATCACGTCGCGCAGGTACTTTTGGAACGCCTCGATCTTGGTCTTCCCTCTGAACACGACGCCGTGTCCCGGCATGACCGTGTCGAAGTCGAGCGCCCGCAGCTTGTCGAGCGTCGCGATCCACTCCTCCGCGTACGCGTCGCCCGCGTACGAAATCACCGATTCCATCAGATCGCCCGTGCAGACGATCCGCTCCTTCGGCAGGAAGACAACGACGTCCGTGTCCGTGTGTCCGCGGCCGAGATACAAGAGTCGAAGCTCGCGCCCGCCGCGCACGAGCGTCATCGTGTCGTTGAACGTGACGGCCGGCGGCGTCACTTTGATTTCCTTCACCTGCTCCAGATAAGCCAGCGAGTTCGCCACCTGACGCTCGAGCGCGGCTTTCTGCTGGGGATCCGATTCCTGCGCGATGCGCTGCTTCAGCGCCTCGACGCGGGCGGGCACCGGCTGCACGCTGCTCAGATAGGTGTACTGCTCCATCACATTGGTGAGCATCCGTCGCCGCGTGTTGTCGTGGCCGATCACCTGGACCTCGGGTCCGAAGATCTGGTTGCCGAACGAATGGTCGTAGTGATAGTGCGAGTCGACGACGTAGCGCACCGGCTTGTTCGTGATCGCCTTGAGGTCGGCCACCAGCGCGCGCGCTGCGGCCGGCGTGATCTCGGAATCGATCACGAGCGCTTCATCGTCGTTGACGAGAATCGGCGAGTTGGCGCCGACGTTCATCGTGCCGGACGCCGTGGCGTAGTACACGCCCTCGGTCACTTTCTCGAAGCGGTGCGCGCCGCTGACGATCGGCCCGGCGCTTTGCGCGCGGCCATCCATCCACATCATGCCGGCCAGGATCGCGACGAAGAGAGCGGCGATGAACGCGCGCATGACGCCTCCTTTGTAGCGCGAGGCTTCAGCCGAGCGCGCCGGCTCGCCTGAAAGGCTCGCCCTACATCACACTATCGATCGCGTTGAGCGGTGGACGAGGACGCCCCTGTCACCGCGTAGTCCCAGTGACGGCCCGCGTTTCGCACGACGACCGCCAGATCCTCAGGCAGCAGAAACCCCTGGTCGATCAGATCCAACGCGGCTTTGGTGACCAACCCGACGTACTGATCTTTGTCGCGATATCGCTCCTCCACCGACGGGCGCGGATCGGCGGTCCGCTTCCGCTCGGCGCTGGATCGCGCGAGCGGAATGTAGGACCCCTGCATGCTGGAGAGCGCGTCGGTCGGCCCGGACCGATCGTTGAAGAGATTCCACCCGGTGTAGGTGGCGAGCGGAACGGAAAGCTCGGGCATCCTCACGCCCGCGATGCCGTTGCCGTCCGCATCGACTTGCGGAACCAGGATGGGAAACGCCGTGCCGATGCGCGGCGGCTCGACCGTGACGATGCCTTCGGTCGCGAACCGCGGCCCGTAGTCGGCGCGATACGCGCGGTGGACCGCGGTCGACGTGGTCACGCCGGAGACGGTCGGGAACCGAAGGCGATCCGGCGGCACGAGCGTGCCGTCCGCCACGCGCGGATAGCGGCTCGGTGGCGGAGCCGTGCCGTTCGCCGTCCAGCGATCCATGGCGAGCAGGAGCGCTTTCATGGCCCAGCGGTAGTCGAGCGGGTTGTTGCGCTGCTGGCCGATCGTCTGCGTCGGCGGAAACACGCCGGGACCGTGCTGGCCCGCGGTCAGCAGATAGATCCGCACGTTGTCCATGAGCGGCGCGTCCGCTCGCGCGTCTATCGTCGTGTGAATGAGCGACGCGGCGCGCCCCCAGTACTCGTATTCCGAGTTCGTGTAGAAGATCTTCGGTAACAGATCCGGCGAGGCGGCGTGCGTCAGCAGTCCATCGGTCGCGCCCGTCTCCGGATCTTTCTGTGCGATGTCGGTGAAGGGGAAGATGTCCGTCGGATAGAAAAAGTTGAGGTACGGGTGTCCATCCCTCGACGGCTGCGCGAACCGGTGGTTGAAGCTGCCGCGGCCGGCGCCCGCCACGTGGGCGATGACGCCGTCGAATACTTTGCGATTGCCCTCGTCTCGATTGAACCCGTAATACAGGTACGTGCGAAGAAAGCGGCCGCTCTGCGAGACGCCGAACGCCAGCGCCCGGGTGATCGCCGCGGACGGAATCGCCAATGGATCGGCCGACTTGTACTTCAGCATCGAGATGACGTCGCGGATGGCCGCGGGCCCGAGGCCGACGATCGGCGGATCTTGCGCGGTGTACACCACCTCGTAGATCTTGCCCGGCTCGAACTTCGCCGCGAGGTGAACGCGCGTCGGATCAGAGACGACCTTGCCGCCCTCGACGCGGCCGAAGCTCCACTGATCGCGGGGCACGATCCGGCGCGGCCCCTCGACCGAGTCCCGCACGGTCATCACGTTTTCCGGCGCGTTGGGATTCACGACGGCGTACGCCGCGTGATCGCGATCGGCGAGCGAGTGATCGGTCTCCTTCTCGGTGACGACGAAATCGCTGCGCACCAGTCCCTGGATCGGCCGGCCGTTCTCGGTGGGGATCGGCGGATACACGCGCACCAGTCCCTGACGCCGCGGCACGTCGAACTGCCAGCCCACCCACAGCAGCGTGAAGCCTTGCGTCATCAGGAAGCCGTCGCCCATGTCGGCTGCCGAGCCCGGGTCGAGGCTTCCCGTTGCGTGATTGAAGAAACCCAGCATCCCCTTGCCGCCGCGATTGGAGACCTCGTAGAGGACGGCGCCATTGCCGCGCTCGATCCGCTTCGGTTTGATAAGGAAGAAATCAGACGAGAACTCGACCTTGCCGGCGGCGTTGCGCGGCGCCCTGTCGAGGTCGGTCACGATCCGGTTCGCGGGCAGCGACGGATCGACGGCAAAGAAAATCTTGCCGGAGAGCTTTTCGTAAGGGCCGGCGGCGCCGAACGCCTGCCCGCCCAGCAGATCGGCGCGCGACTGGACGTCGATGCGAACGACTTCCGCCGAGAGCGGTGATGCCGAGAGGCCAAGCAACAAGGCGACGCGGGCGATCTTCGACACGGTGGACAGCATGCGATCCTCCCTCCGCGCGTTCAGAGTCGCATCACCTTAGCAGTCGATGTGGCCAAAGTCCACCAGCCACCAGCCACCAGTCACTTCACCCGGTGACAGTGATAACAGCCGAGTGCGTTTCTCGCGAAGTTGTACTCGTAGGACCGTGTAAAGTCGTACGCGGGTCGATGGAGCAGCCGCGCCATGCCCGGCACGACGACCTCGCGCATGTAGCCCGCCTTGGCCTGGTTCTCCGATTCGGCGACGTAGCCGTAGATGGCGTTTCGCATCTGGGCATCCATGCCCGCCGAGTAGATCTCCCAGCCGCGCTCCCGCACGTCGGGCTGCGGCAGCGCCGCGACTGCCGGCATCTGCCAGTTCCGCGCGTCCGCGTTCGCGCCGTGGCACGTTTCACAACTGATGCGATCGGGTCCGCCCTTGATGCGGCCGAGCGTCGCGCGCGCCCACGGCATGACGTCCGTCTCCATGTACCGCCGGATCTCGGCCTGGGGCTTCTTCTGACCGTTCGGCGCTATCGCATCGTCCGGCGCGTAGGTCACGGCGATCGCTCGGCCGTGCAGTCCGATCGCGACGCCCGCAATCGCGAGGAGAACGGCCACGAACCCTCCGAGCGCTTCACGCAGGAAGCCCGTCGGGAGACGTGGCTCCCAGGCGAGCGCGGCCTGAACGGCGTCGGGGTCGAGCGGCGCGTAAGGATCACTGCCGATGAGCTCGAGGAGTGCCGCGAGCTGCGCGCCTCGGCGGACGCTGGTGAGGACAATGGGCGTCGCGTGGCGGCGCCCGTACACGATGACGGTTGACGTGCCGAGCAGTCGATCGACGCGCGACTCCTCGCGGCGCACCTCGGCAATGTCGTCGAGTGCCAGCTCGTCAATGCGGGCGGGAGTGCCGCGCGTGGTGCGGACCAGCCGGACGTCTGTGAGCAAATAGCGCTCGCAGGCGATTCGCCGGCCCAATCGCCACGGACCGCCGCTCCACAGCCGCCGTTCCCATGGGAACACTGTAATCATGGGACGGATCTCGGTACGTACTGTACGCACGGGGGACGGGAGTCGGTGTACCGAGACCCGTCCCCATTATCACGACGGTTTCGAGAAGTTGACCTTGGGGACTTGCTTGGCGTCGGGCGGCGCCTGGAAATACGGATATTCCTTGAAGCTGAACAGCTTCGCCGTGAGGTTGGCCGGGAACTGCCGGCGCGACGTGTCGTAGGCCTGCACTTTTTCGTTGTAGCGCATGCGCTCGACGGCGAGGCGATTCTCGGTGCCGGCGAGCTCGTCCATCAACCGATTGAACTGCTCGTTCGCCTTGAGCTGCGGGTAATTCTCGACCACCGCCAACAACCGGCCGAGCGCGGACGTCTGGCGGTTCGCGGCCGTGATCGTTTCTTCAGGCGACTTCGCCGCGAGCAGCTGCGACCGCGCGTCGGCGATGTCCTTGTAGACGGCTTCTTCGTGCTGCGCGAAGCCCTTGGTCGTCTCGACGAGATTGGGGATCAAGTCGTTGCGCCGCTGGAGCTGATTTTCCACCTGCGCCCACTGCGACTTGATTTGTTCTTCCTGGCTGACGAACGTGTTGTACGAGCAGCCGGTCAGCGGCAACGCCGCGAGCGCCATGACCGCCAGTCTCGCGGCGTGTCTTCGTGTGATGTGCATGTGTGTCCTCTTCACTTCTAAGTTCTCACTTTTCAGTTCTAACTTTACCAGCTACTTCCCCCGCCACCACCTCCGCTCCCGCCGCCGCCAAACCCGCCAAAGCCTCCGCCGAAGCCCCCGCCGCCGCCGCCCGTCCAGCCGCCGCCAAATGGTCCGACGCCGCTCGACCATCCACTCCATCCCCCGCCGCCCCAGAAGCGGGGACGACTTCCGGGTCCGCCGCCGAGACGGCTGATGACCAAGAGAATGATGAAGACGAGGAACGGCATGGACACCGGCAGCGGCGTGCGCGTCGGGTGGACCGTCACGCGGGGCGCGCGGACGCCTTCGATCGAGATGTTGCGCGCTTGCGCGATGCGCGCGACGATCTGCTCGGCTCCCGCGCGCAGGCCGGCGCCGTAGCGCCCGGCGCGGAACTCGGGCGTCATGACCTCGCGGCTCGTCGAACCGGCATAGCCGTCGGTGATCCACTGTTCGAGACCGTAGCCGACCTCGATCCGTACGCGCCGTTCCGTCATCGCGAGCAGGATCAAGACGCCGTTGTCTTTGCCTTTCACCCCGAGGCCGCGACCGTGGTTCTCGAACAGCTTCACCGCGTACTCGTTGATGTCGCCGTACGGCTCGACGGTCGCCACGGTCGCGACCACGACGACGTCGCCGCTCGCCGCCTCGAGCGCGCGACTCATGCGATCGATCTCGGCCGCGCTCGCCCCGTCCACCACGTGCGCGAAGTCGTTCACGGGTTGGGTCAATTCCGGGAGGCTGGAGGCTGGGGACTGGACGCTAGCGGAAAACGCCGCGGGCGCCACGAAAAGAATCAGCGCCGACAGGACGAGCGCAATGAAAGGGCTGAGGGCTGAGGGCTGAGGGCTGGACGAACCTCCGGCGCGCGGCGGCTCAGCCCCTAGCCCTTTGCCCTTAGCCCTCACTTCCCGCTCCACCCGTCGACGTACTTCACGAGTCGCTCGACGGCGTCGAGATACGGCGGGAAGAGGCGCAGCGCGTCAGCGGACGAGATCTCGCGCACGCCCACGAGCTGCACGACGTCGGTGATCGCGCTGCCGGCGACGCCGAGCGTGCGCTCCGCGTGGCGGCCCGCGGCCGCGGCGTCCGACGCCGGGTGGCCTTCCAGGCGCGCGACGCTCATCACCAACGCGGCGAACGGCGCCGCCGACGAGACGATCAACACCGCGAGCGCGTCCGCGCGTCCACGCGTCTCGAGAAAACCTTCGCGCAAGTGCACCAGGTGGCTGCGCGCCTGGTGTTCGCACGCGCGCCGGACGTCGGCGGGGTCCACTGTGAGCGCCGCGAATGGATTCGCGCCAGAGACGACGACGTGATCGGCCTGGATGGCGCCGAACTCCAGCGGGAACGAGTCGGGCGATCGATCGAGCTCGCTCGAGACGACGAGCAGCGGTGTGGCGAGACCGTCGTCGTGCCAGGCGCCGACGCGCACGGCGCAAGCCCGCAAGTCGTCGCCTGTCAGCGCGTCCACGACCGCCATCGTCTGGATGAGTGAGACGTGATGATCGTGCGCGTGGCCGTCCTGATGATCGTGCGCGCCGCCGTGCGACTCGCGCGCGCGCTGACCGTACATCGCCAGCGACTGCAAGCGCGGTCCGAAGATCGCGCCGAGGTCGCGCTGCAGCGTCCGAACCGCGTCGGGGATGGACATATTCCTCATTGTATAGAATGTCCTGAGTGCGTTTACGTCAGGTGAACGTCGGATGTTTCGGCGGCGGCACCGGGCTCCCGAGTCTGCTCGGCGGGTTGAAGAACAATCCGTGGCTGCACCTCAACGCCGTCGTCACGATGTTCGACAGCGGCGGCAGCTCGGGTCAACTGCGTGACGAGCTGGGCGTGCTGCCGCCTGGCGACATTCTCAAGTGCGCGCTCGCGCTGTCACGCAAACCGCGCGAGGCGCGCCGCGTGCTGCTCGCGCGGCTGCCGACGCTCGAGCACGCGCGCCTGGGCGGTCACACGGGCGGCAACCTGCTGCGGCGACGCGCGGCGAAGTTGAGGTGGACGCCGGGCAGACGTCGGGCCGGCTCGTGCAGAAAGTCTGGCTCGCGCCCCCGGTGTCGATCCATCCGGCCGTTGCCCAGGCGATCACCGAGTTCGACGCCGCGATCATCGGTCCCGGCAGCTTCTATACGAGCCTGATGCCGATCTTTCTCGTGGATGGCGTGGCGGATGCGCTCTCGCGCATGAAGGGCCCGATCATCCTGATTACGAATCTCCTCACCGAGGGACGCGGCATGGCAGGCTTCACGGCTGCGGACGCCGTGACGAGAATCGAGGACACGATTCGACGCAAAATCGACGTCGTCATCACCAACGTCAGGGGGCCGTCGAAAGAAGCCCTCGAGCGCTACGCCGTCGAACACAAAGAGCCGCTCGTCCCCGGCAAGCTCCCCGCGCATTGCGAAGTGGTCGGCGGCGAGTTCTGGACGAGCGAAATCGCGAGACACAACCGTCCGCGCCTCGCCTACGCGATCTGGAGCATCCTCTCCAGGCGATTGCTCGGCGACGCGTGAAGACATTCAAACGCAGAGCGCGCGGAGCTTACTTCTTTCTCCGCGGTTTCCGCGAGTTCTGCGTCGTACGTCGTGCGGCCTTCAGCTTGGCCGCGCGCTCGATGATCTCCGCGAACATGGCACCGGTGTCGCCGCCTTTGGCGGGCCGGTTGGTCTGCCAGATGGCGGGGGAGTCCTCGGCGAGGATCTCATCGAAGTCGCTGTCGCTCTTCACGCTTCGTGGCGCGAACTCGGTGATGTCGAGCTCGCCGGACCAGTCGTCACGATGTTTGATGAGCAACCAGGTGCGGCCGACGTTTGATCCGGGGGCCCCCGTCCCCCGGAGTCCGCCGCGCGCGCCGGCGTAGTGTCCGCTTGTCTTCACCAGGACCCACGATCCCTTCAGCTTGTAGCCGTTCAGCGTGAACTTCAGGTCGCCCTTCTTCAGCGCGACATCAACATCGTCGACTTCGGGTGTCCACGTGCCGCGGTCCCAGAGCATGACGATGCCGGCGCCGTAGCCTTTGGGGATCACGCCTTCGAACTCGCCGTACTCAACGGGATGATCCTCGACGTGCATGGCGAGCCGCTTCGTTTTCGGATCGAGCGACGGTCCTTTGGGTACCGCCCACGACAGCAGCACGCCGTTGTGTTCGAGCCGAAGGTCGTAATGGAGATGACTGGCGAGGTGCTTCTGCACGCAGAAGAATCGCTCCCGGCGTTTCGCGCCCGTGACCCTACCTTCGGGTTCGGGCGTTTTCTTGAAATCGCGTTTGCGTCGATACTCGTCAAGCGGCATAGAAGCGTGCCGGGTCCAAACGGACCCGGCCTACGTATCGACTATCGGGCGGTGCTGGGTCCAAACGGACCCCGCCTACGTACCCACGTACCGACTTGTCTGGCGGGTCCTTTCGGACCCGCCAGATCTATTTCACATCACCCATCAATCTCTTAATGGGCAAAGTCAGCGCGAACATCACGATGCCGGCGGCTATACCGACGGCGGCGATCGCGCCGAACAGATTCGGCAAGGGCATCGAGCCGTAGAGCGACGACAGGCGTCCGCCGATGAAGTTGCCGACCGAGATGGCGAGATAGAACACGCCCATCATCAACCCGACGACGCGCACCGGCGCGAGCTTGGTCGTCGCGCTCAAGCCAACCGGACTGAGCGACAGCTCCCCGTAGGTGTGTAGCAGATAGGTGACGACGAGCCACCAGGGCGCCACTTTCACGCCGTCGGCCGCCAGCGAGGACGCCACGACGAGAATGGCGAACCCGGCGCCGACGAACAGCAGACCCAGTCCGAACTTCGCCGGGCTCGACGGCTCGCGGCGGCCGAGGCGTATCCAGACCCACGCGAACACGGGCGCGAACGTGATGATGAAGAGCGGTTGCAGCGACTGGAAATAGCTGCTCGGGAATTGCCACCCGAACACTTCCGTTCGCGTCGCGCGATCCCCGAACAGGTTCAGCGTCGACCCCGCCTGCTCGAACTCCGACCAGAAGATCGCGGACGCCACGAACAACACCGCAATCGCATAGAGCCTGCGGCGCTCCGACGGCGTCCAGTCGCTGCTGAGAAAGAGCCAGCCGAAGAAGGCGACGACGATGAGCAGGAGGCCGTAGCCGGCGGCGTCGGCGATCTCCTTCGCGGTGATCGGGAGCATGCCGGTGTACATGCCGAAGGCAAGCGCGACGACCGCCACGAGCGCAAGGCCGCCGAACATCTGCGCGCGCGATTGCAGCTGCGCCGCGGCTTCAGGCGATTTCGCGGGCGCCGGATGAAGGCCGGCCTCGCCGAGGTACTTGCCGCCGGCGGTGTACTGAATCAACCCGCACACCATGCCGATGCCGGCGGCGCCGAACCCGATGTGCCAGTTGATGCGCTGGCCGAGGTAGCCGCACACCAGCGGCGCGATGAACGCGCCGAGATTGATGCCCATGTAGTAGATCGAGAAGCCGGCGTCGCGGCGGCTGTCGTCCGGTCCGTAGAGCGCGCCGACGATCACGGCGGCGTTGCCTTTCAGCAGACCCGTGCCGGCGACGATCAACGTCAGCCCGAGATAGAACGTCGTCACCGACGGAAACGCCATGCTGAAGTGACCGCACGCGATGATGATGCCGCCGTAGAGCACGGCGCGGCGCTGGCCGATCAGTCGATCGGCGATCCAGCCGCCGGGCAGCGTCGCCATGTACACCATCGAGGTGTACAAGCCGTAGACGGCGCCCGCGACGCCCGTGTCGAATCCAAGTCCGCCCGCGGCGACTGGCGCCGTCATGAACAAGATGAGCAGCGCGCGCATGCCGTAGTAGCTGAACCGCTCCCACATCTCCGTGAAGAAGAGCGTGGAGAGGCCGCGCGGGTGGCCGAAGAAGGAGCGGTCGTCCATGGTGGCGGCAAGAATACAATGGTTGTTGCGTTCCGCGAGTACACGAAGACATGCGCAGCGTCCTTATCAGTACGTACGAAATGGGTCGTCAGCCGTTCGGGCTTGCGTCCGCGGCCGCGTGGCTGCGCGAGGCCGGCTGGAGCGTCACGTCGATCGATGCGGCCAAGGACAACGCTCGGCTGCGGGACGCGACCCTCGTGTCGGCGGATCTCATCGCGTTCCATCTGCCGATGCACACGGCGACGCGTCTCGCCGAACCGATCATTCGCAAAGCGCGCCAGCTGAACGCCGGCGCGCGGATCTGTGCGTTCGGGCTCTACGCGCCGCTGAACGCTGAATGGCTCCGCTCGCTCGGCGTTGACGACTTGCTGGGCGGTGAGTTCGAAGCGGCTCTCGCCGCGATCGCGCGGAAGCTCGTGGCGGGTCCAAAGGACCCGCCCTACATCCGATTGTCGTCGACAAGTAGGCCGGGTCCTTTTGGACCCGGCGCGCAGCTTCCACGGTTGCGGTTTCTCGTCCCGGACCGCACGGGGCTCCCGCCGCTCTCGAAATACGCGACACTGCAGATGCCGGACGGCTGGCGGCGGCTCGTCGGCTACACGGAAGCCAGTCGCGGGTGCCGGCATCTGTGCCGTCATTGTCCGGTCGTCCCGATTTACAACGGCCAGTTCCGCGTCGTGCAGCCCGACGTCGTGCTGGCGGACGTCGCGGCGCAAGTCGCGGCCGGCGCCGGTCACATTACGTTCGGCGATCCGGATTTTTTCAACGGCCCCACGCACGCGATGCGCCTCGTCTGTGCATTGCACGCGGCGCATCCGTCGATGAGTTACGACGTGACGATCAAGATCGAACATTTGCTTCGCCACCGCGATCTGCTGCCGCGGCTGGCGGACACCGGGTGCGCGTTCGTGACGAGCGCCGTCGAGTCCATCGACGATCGCGTCCTCGCGATCCTCGAGAAGGGGCACACGCGCGCGGACTTCGTCGAGGCCGTGGCGCTGTGCCGCGGCGCGCGCCTCACCCTCGTTCCCACGTTCGTCGCGTTTCACCCGTGGCTCACGCTGGAGTCGTTCTGCGAGCTGCTCGACGCGATCGCCGGCCTGGGTCTCATCGATCACGTCGCGCCGATTCAGCTTGCAATCCGGCTGCTCGTCCCCGAAGGTTCGCGGCTGCTCGAACTGGACGAGATGCGGCGTCACGTCGGTCGGTTCGATCCAGCGACGCTGACGTACCGCTGGTCGCATCCGGATCCACGCGTCGATGAGCTCCACCGCGAGGTGACGGCGATCGTCGGGATGCGGCTGAACGCGAATCGACGCGCCGTCTTCTCGGAGATCCGTTCTCTGGCGCGCGAGCGGGCGGGGCTGCCGCCGGCGGCCGACCGGACGCGTCCGGCCCGCGATCGGGCGACGGTGCCGTACCTCAACGAGCCCTGGTACTGTTGAGCCGAGCCGAATCCGGAGCAGGTGGCTCTGGTATGAAGAAGGGCTGAGGGCTGATGGCTAAGGGCTGATGGCGGAGCGACCTCCGTCCATCGGCCATTCCATCAGCCCTCAGCCATCAGCCATGAAACGTCTTTTGCTTCTGGCGACCACGACTGGCTATCAGACACGCGCGTTTGGCGACGCGGCCGAGCGGCTCGGCGTGGAGCTCGTCTTTGCGACCGACCGCTGCGGCATGCTGGACGACCCGTGGCGGGACGCGGCGATTCCGATCCGCTTCCATGAGGAGGACGCCTCGGTCGACGCGATCCTCGACGCGGCGCGAGCACGCCCGATTGACGGGGTACTCGCGGTGGGCGATCGGCCCACCGTGATCGCCGCGCGCGTCACGCACGCGCTAGGGTTGCCGTGGCATCCCGCCGAGGCCGCCGCGGTCGCGCGGCACAAACAGCTCACGCGCGAGCGATTGCGCGACGCGGGACTTCCTGTGCCGTGGTTCCTGCCCTTCACCCTCAGCTCTCAGCCCTCAGCCCTTCTCTCCCAGCCCTCAGCCCTCAGCCCTCAGCCCTTGTCGTATCCGTGCATCGTCAAGCCCGTCTCGCTCTCCGGTAGCCGTGGCGTGATGCGCGCCGACGATCCGGCGACGTTCGCCGCGTGCGTCGAGCGCCTGCGCGCGCTCCTGGCGTCGCCTGATATCCGCGCCGAACGCAACGAGGCGCACGACAGCGCGCTCGTCGAAGGATTCATTCCAGGCCGCGAGTACGCGGTTGAAGGATTGATGCACCACGGCGCGCTTCACACGCTGGCGATCTTCGACAAGCCGGATCCGCTCGACGGTCCGTTCTTCGAAGAAACGATCTACGTCACGCCGCCATCAGTGTCATCGGAAGTGCAGGATGCGATCGTGCGCGGCGTCTCGCGTGCGGCGGAGGCGATTGGCCTGCGCCACGGTCCCGTTCACGCCGAATGCCGCGTGAGCCCCTCGACTGGCTCGGGGCACGCCGCCGTGTTCGTCCTCGAGGTGGCGGCGCGGCCGATCGGCGGTCTCTGCGCCCGCGCGCTGCAGTTTGAAAAAAGGGGACGGGCATCGCTGGAAGAGCTGCTGTTGCGGCATGCGCTGGGCGAGTCACCCGACGGCTGGGTGCGCGAAGCGGCAGCTTCGGGCGTGATGATGATCCCGATTCCGCGACGCGGCATCCTGCGCGGCGTCGACGGCCTGGACGCCGCGCGGAGCGTCCCGCGGATCACCGATCTCCGCGTGACGGCGAAGATGGATCAGCGACTGGTGCCCCTGCCCGAGGGCGCGAGCTATCTCGGGTTCATCTTCGCGCGGGCCGAGGGCGCCGGCGACGTCGAGCGCGCGCTGCGCGCGGCGCACGCACAGTTGCGATTCACCATCGACTCGGAATTCCCGATGCTGGCCGCCGCGCAAGTGGACTACAATCTCCAGCATGGCTGATTCCTGCGGACACAGTTCGCACCCACCAGCGCCGGTCACCAACAAGACCGGACGCAAGGTGTTGTGCGTGAAGTTTCAGAAAGAGCTGCCCGGACTCGACTCGCCGCCGTGGCCCGGCGAACTGGGGCAGCGCATCTACGAGAACATCTCGAAGGAGGCGTGGAAGCTCTGGGAGGAGCGCATGAAGATGATCCTCAACGAGTACCGCCTCATGCCGTGGCAGAAGGAAGCGCAGGATCTCGTCGCCAAGCACATGGAAGATTTCTTCTTCGGCGAAGGCGCCGCGCTGCCGCCGGGTTACGTGCCGCAACAAACGAAATAAGTCTGAAGTCTCAAGGCTGAAGTGTGAAGACGAAGTGTGAAGATGCGTCTTCAGCCTTCAGCCTTCACACTTGAGACTTTTTACGCGTTTGGCAGCGAAGCGACCTCCACTCTTGCGTCGTTGAAGCACGCGCCCCCTCCCAAATCCGTGAGCGTGTCAGGGACCAGCGCCGTGCCCGTGGCGCTGTTTCGCGTGCTGCGCCGCCATAAACCCTTCGGCAGGCTGACGACGCCGGGGCGAATAGACGAAGCGACGCTCAACGTGCAGTGCACCTCGCCCAGGTCGTTGAAGATTCGCACGAGGTCGCCGTCAGCCAGTCCCCGCGCGGCGGCATCGTCGGGATGCATAAGCAGCTTCACGTCGGGGCGCGGCAGTTCGCCGAGCGTCGAGCTGATCGTGCGTTCGCTGGCCGGTGATATCAACGCGAGCGGATAACGGTCTGTGGCGGGATCCGGCTGGTAGCGATACAGCCCTATCGGCGCGCTCGCGTCGAGCGCGGCGGAGAAGAGCTGCACTTTGCGATCCACCGTGTTCGGGAACACGTCGACGAACTGGATCGGGGAGGCGCCGCAGGGCGGCGTCGGCCGGCCGCCCGCGCGCAAGTCGGCGCCGATCGTGTCCGGCAGCTGATCCAGGACGCGCAGCATGACATCCAGCTCGCCCGTCGGTTCATTGTCTTTCAGCAGGCCAAGCCGCGTGCAGAGATCGCCGAACACGTCCGCGTTCGATCGCGACTCGCCCACGGCATCGATCACCGGCCGCGCGAGCTCGAGGCTGATCGGTCCATAGCCCTTCGCGAGGTCGTACCCCTCGAGAAACGTGGTCGCGGGCAGCACGACGTCGGCGAAGAGCGCGGTGTCGGTCATCACCTGATCGAAGACGATCGTGAACAGATCTTCGCGGGCCAGGCCGCGCAGAATGCGCCGTTGATCGGGGACGGTTGCCGCGGGATTGCAGTTGTAGACGAAGAGCACGTTGACCGGCGGATCGGTGTACTCGGTCAACGCCCGACCGAGATGATTCATGTTCACGGCGCGCGTGTCCGGTTCGGGCGTGCCGATCCACGTTCTCTCGATGCCCCACGACGCCGAGTTGCTCATCGAGTAGCCGCCGCCGCGCACGCCGAACTTGCCGCCGACGGCGGGCAGCGCGAGAATTGCCATCGCGGAGTTGCCGCCGTTGCGATTCCGCTCGTGGCCCCAGCCGCAGCGCACGAGCGCCGGCGCGCTCGTCGCATACAGCTCGGCGACGCGCTCGAGCGCCGCCGCGTCGATACCGGCCACGTCGGCCGCGCGCGCCATCGTCCACGGCTCCGCGCGCTCGCGCAGGTGATCCGCGCCGTGCGTATGCTCGCGCAGGAATGACTCGTCCGCGTATCCGTTCGTGAAGAGATACCGATGAATCGCGAGCGCGACGACGACGTCGGTGCCCGCCTTCACCGCGAGATGGACGTCCGCCGATCTCGCCAGCGCCGTCGTCCGCGGATCGACGACGACGAGCCGCGCGCCGCGTTTCTGCGCCTCGCGCACGTACGGCACCAGATGGATGCCCGAGGCGGAAGGATTGACGCCCCACAGGATGATCAGCTTCGCCTCCGGATAGTCCCGATACGTGATGGACGGCATCTTGCCGTAGAGCGCCATGTTCACGGTGCCGGTCGGCGCGGCGCACACCGTGCGCTCGAGGCGCGACGTCCCGAACCGGCGCCAAAGCTGAGCGTCGATGTTGTCCTGCGTGAGGTACTTTTCCTTTTTTTTTTTTTTTTTCGAGGCTGCACGCGTCCGGGCAATCGAGCGGGCAAGCCGTCTCGACCATGGCGGTGGGTCCGCGAGCAATCAATTCTCGTTTTCCGGGGCTGGCCATACCTTGACGATATCACCGGGCTGCGTACCGTTGCGGTCCAATCCCGGAATGGAAGGGTGAATGGAGTGTCTGGGTAGATGGATTGACGGGTCGATGGAGCGACGGGGTGGATGGCGTGACGCGGTGATGGGATGATGGAGCGTGCCGGTTCCGCACGTTGTGATCATCGGCGGAGGATTCGGCGGACTGGATGCGGCGCGCGCGCTCGCGGGCACGCCGGTGCGCGTCACGCTGCTCGATCGCCACAACTACCATCTGTTTCAGCCGCTGCTGTACCAGGTCGCGACGGCGGCGCTCTCGCCGGGCGACATCGCGTCGCCGATTCGCTGGGTGCTGCGCCGACAGAAGAACGTCCAGGTGTTGCTCGCCGACGCGCGCGCGATCAATCCGACGACCAGGCGCGTGCTGATCGATGGCGACGACGCGATCGCCTACGACTACCTCATCCGCGACCGGCGCGGCCCACTCCTACTTCGGTCACGACGAATGGGCGGCGCGCGCGCCGGGGCTCAAGACGCTCGACGATGCGCTGGCGATGCGGCGGCGGATGCTGATCGCGTTCGAAGCGGCGGAGCGCGAGACCGATCCGGCGAAGCAGCGCCGTTTGCTGACCTTCGTAATCGTCGGCGCCGGGCCGACCGGCGTCGAACTGGCCGGTGCGCTCGCGGAAATCGCGCGACAGTCGCTGCGCCAGGATTTTCGACGGATCCAGCCCGAGTCGGCGCGCATCGTGCTGCTCGAAGGCGGCCCGCACGTGCTGGCGCCATTTCCCGATCCGCTGCGCCACGCGGCGCGTCGCGCGCTCGAACGGTTGGGCGTCGAAGTGCGTACGGGATCGATGGTCACGCATGTGGATGCCGATGGCGTCCTGTGGCGCCGGGCCCCTCGACCGGGCTCGGGGCAGGCGGCCGCTGGAGCGGCCGCGTCAGTAGGGGCCGACCTGCGTGTCGGCTCTGAAGTCGACGAGCGAATCTCGGCAGAAACTGTACTCTGGGCCGCGGGCGTTGCCGCGTCGCCCCTCGTGCAATCGCTCGGCGTCCCGCTCGACCGTGTCGGCCGTGTGTCCGCCGAGCCGACGCTCGCGGTCCCGGGACAGCCGGACATTTTTGTCGCGGGCGACATCTGCGCGCTGCACCAGAACGGGACGCTGCTGCCGGGAGTGGCGCAGGTGGCGATGCAGGAGGGCGCGCATGCCGCGCGCAACATTCTGCGCGTGATCGACGGAAGGCCGCTCGAGCCGTTCCGCTATCGCGACTACGGCATCATGGCGACGATCGGTCGCGGATCGGCGGTGGGCGACGTGTTCGGTCTGAAGATTTCCGGATTCTTCGCGTGGCTCTTCTGGATCTTCTTGCACATCTTCTGGCTGATCGGCTTTCGCAACCGCTTCGTCGTCATGACCGAGTGGGCGTGGGCGTACGTAACCTACCAACGAAGAGTCAGGTTGATCGCCCACGGCAACCGCCGCCGCCGATCGGACCAGGCACTGTCGGCCAGCGGCGGGCGGAACCACTGGAACAGGGGCTCGGCCACCGTGCCGGCGTCTTGCATCACGTGAACGGTCAGCGCGGGCCGCCCCTGGGGGAGCGGCACGCGCGGCTTCCGTCCGCGCCGCGCGGCCAGGGTCGGCACGCCGCGCGGGCCCACCCGACGCTCCCACGCGCCGAGAAAACCGGGCGGCGAGCGTCGGTCTCCGGGCTGGGAATGTCTCGACATCCCCAGCGTACGTACCGATTTCTCGCGAATAGTACAAGAGGATTGTTACCTCAGCGAATTTCCGAAAGGCATTGGGCTTAACATAGGCGCCATCGTGGAAAGGACGTCATGCCTCGACAAATGGTGATGTTCGGGTGCGCCGCGCTCGTGGCTGCGTGCGTCGCTGCCGCGCCGTCTCTGGCCGCGCAGCAGGCGCCGACGACGCACACGGCGACGACGGTCGAGGCGTCCACGCTCGATCAGTACGTGGGTCGGTATCAGTTCGCGCCGGCCGCCATCATGACGATCTCGCGTGACGGCGAGCATCTGATGGCGCAGCTGACGGGGCAGCCGAAGGTCGAGATCTACCCCGAAGGCGAGCACGAGTTCTTCCTCCAGGTCGTCGACGCGCAGATCACGTTCGAGGTGGACGACGAGGGCCGCACGAAGGCGCTCGTCCTGCATCAGCTGGGCCGCGATCAGCGCGCGGCGAGGATTGAGGGCGAGCCCGTGTCGCCGAAGGAAGTCACGATCGCGCCCGAGGTGTTCGACCGGTACGTCGGTCAGTACCAGCTCGCGCCGACGGCGATCATGACGATCAGCCGCGAGGGCACGCGCTTCTACGAGCAACTGACGGAGCAGGGAAAGTTTGAGATCTTCGCGTCGAGCGAGCGCGAGTATTTTCTGAAAGTCGTCGACGCGCAGATCACGTTCGACGTCGACAGCCAGATGCGCACGACGTCGCTCGTCCTGCACCAGGGCGGCCGCGAAATCCGCGCCACGCGGGTTCAGTAGGCCGGATCCTTTCGGACCCGACGGCAGTGGCGGGTCCAAAAGGACCCGCCCTACATGTTCACCTCGTGGCGGGTCCGAAAGGACCCGCCCTACATGTCGTCCCGCTGAAAGGGCCGCGCGACAAATCATTTCAGCTCGAAGACGTACGCGCGCGGCGCTCCATCGATCGCTTCCTCGCTGTGGACGTTGCCCCGCGGCGAATACGTGGCGCGAAACTTCGTCACGTCCGTGATCGCCGGCGTGCCGTTCCGCGGCGTGGACCGCAGCTTTCCGTCCGCCATCCACACGACGACGTTGTCGCGCACGTGGCGATGGAGCGGGCCCGCGTGCCCCGCGGGCCACGCGTACTCCCACACGCGGACGCGATCGTTGTCGAGCATCTGCTTGGCGCCCTCGCGCGGGAACGCGGGCGGCAGATCCGGCGAGGCGTCGGTGCCGACCGGCGCGTCCTGTTTCAGCTCGATCATGATCGCGCGCAGCGGGACATCGCTCGTGCCTTCTTCGACGTGCGTGACGCCCTTGAGCTGCCAGACGATCCCGCCGGCTTCGGTCGTGACCGGACGCTTCGATCCATCCACGGCCGTGATCATGCGGTTGCCAGGCGCGATGTAGACGCCGGTCATGTCGTAGATGTGCCGGTGCAGCGGCGTCGGCTGTCCCTTCGGCCACGTCACGTCCCACACGACGACGCGGTCGTTCTCGAGGAGCTTCGTGGCGCCCGCGCGTGGAAACGCCGGCGGATAAGTTTGCGCCGCGAGCGTGAGCGACAGCAGTCCGAGCGCGAGCAGTCCGATTGTCAGCGATCGCATGTTCAACTCCTTCAAACGGTAGTGTCCGCCTTCAGGCGGACCACCTCATCGTGAGCGTCTTCAACCGATGGTAGGATACCCGCGCGAGAACTGCAGTGGGAGAAATTGCCATGCCTGCCTCGGCTCGTCTGGCGCTTTTTGCTCTCGTTTTTGGCGCCGCCTTCGCCCTGCGGCTCTCCGCGCAAATCGGCACGGACCTCATCGACAAGCGGAGAGCGGATTTTCACATGCAGGCGACCGACGCGGACATGAAGCGCGAAGGCGGGACGCAGCCGCGCGACTGGAACTACGATCTGTCCGACGGCGTCACGACGCGGCAGGTGACGTTCTACGTCGACGGCGGCACGCCGCTCTACGGCAAGATGTTTTTCCCGCGCGGCTTCGCGACCAAGGGCAAATGGCCCGCCGTCGTCGTCGGCCACGGCATCAACGCGCTGTCGATCGGCATCGAGAAGTACGGCGCGCGTTTCGCCGAACGCGGCCTGGTGGCGATGGCCATCGACTACCAGAGCTACGGCTTCAGCGGCAGCGGGTCGGACGATCTCCGGCTGCTCGAGGCGGACACGACCACCGACGATCGCGTCGTCACCGAGAAGCGCGCGCGCGTGCTGGTGAAGCGGACGAATCTCAACAACGTCTACGAAGTCGACGACTATCGCGCCGCCGTGTCGTACCTGCAGGGCGAACCCGGCGTCGATCCCGATCGCCTCGGCATCTGGGGCTCGAGCAACGCGGGCAGCGTGGTGATTTCGGTCGCGGCGGCTGACGCGCGGGTCAAGGCGGTGGTGTCGCAGGTCGCGGGTCCCGCGCCGTCGGCGCGCGGGCCGGCGCCGATGCCCGCGCAGTTCCTCGACGATGGGATCAAGCGGGCGAGGACGGGGCAGGGTGCTGAAGTCGACGGCGGGTTCTCGTTCAAGAGCAAAGTGGACATGTGGAGCACGCAGCGCAACCGCGACGTGCGGCCCGGATCGACGCTCGATCAGATTCCGCCGAGCGCGCGCATTCTGTTTCTGCCGGCGGAGAACGACGAGCTGTCGGGCCGCGGCGGCGTCGGCGCTATAGCGGCGACGAAGTTTCTGACCGAACACGGTGTCACCGCGCAGACGATCGTGTATCCGGAGTTGACGCACTTTCAGGTGTACTCGCACACGGGATTCGACGT
>JACPZV010000115.1 GCA_016195295.1 Acidobacteriota bacterium | reverse complement strand
TCATGAAGCTGACGTCGCGCGCGCCGCGGACGCGAACGGTGTAGCGAATGATGTGATCTTCGTTGTCGACGTAGTCGGCCTTCAGCTCGCTGCCTTCCGCATAAATCACCATCAAATCGTCGTGTCGCGAGGCGGGGCCGCGATCGCTCGCGGCGTACTCGGCGTGATTCGTCCGCACCAGCACGCGGCCCTGCACGGCGAGTGAGAAGGCGAAGCCCCCGGACTCACCGGGTGCGGTGCCGATCGCCTCCCACTCGCCCACGAGAAACTGGAGCGGCGCGAGACTCGCGGAGACGGCGGCTGGCGCGCTGCCTGACTGCGCGTCGCCGCCGATTGCGACCAGCAGAGTCACGACGATCGGCACCAGGACCATGGCCGACACATTACTTCGCCGCCGCGAGCGGAGCAACGTGAATCGTCGAAGTTAGTCTTAGGTTAGAATCAGCGTATATGTCCTGGACGACGAGGGCTGGAACCGCCGCGGTGCTCGCCGTTGCGCTCTCCGCTCTCCCGCTGGTGCTGGATCAGTGCGCGGCGTCTTGCGAGGCGCATCACGACGACGTCGCGAGCACGCCCAGCTGTCATCACGCCAGCGCGGCGACTCCGCGCATCGGGCACGTGCCCGCTCCGTGCGGTCACGACCACAGCGGCACCGTGGCCGCGGCTGCGGGTCACGACGCCGCTCTGCTGCGCGCGTTCCATTCGGTCATCGCCGTCCTTGTCACGTCAGTCCCACCTGCTGGGGCGTCGCTTGATCGCGACACGCTGACGCACGCTCCGCCAAGATCTTCACTCACGCTCGACGCTCGTTCGCTACCCCTCCGCATCTAGTCACCACGACAGCTAATTGTTCTCCCGCGCGCCGAAGGCGACGCGCGTTGGACGGTGTTGTGTCTCGTTAAAGGGAGTTTTCTCATGGATTTTGGTCGACGCCAGATCGTTCTGGCGTTGTGTACGGTCGCTGTTTTCGTGAGCGTCAGTGACGCGCGCGCGCAAGGAAGCGGGGACGCGCCGTCCGACCCACCGAGTGCGGTTCAACACGAACACATGCAGATGACCATGCCCATGAACATCAGGTGGCAGTTCATGCAGGACGGGATCGTATTCGCCGAATTCAACCACCAAGGCGGTCCTCGAGGCGGCGACGAGTTGGTCGCGCCCAACTGGTGGATGGGAATGGCCAGCCGCGAGACGTCTCGCGGCCGGCTGACGTTCACCAGCATGCTCAGTCTTGATCCCGCGACGGTCGGCAAGGACGGCTACCGGGAGATCCTTCAAGCGGGAGAAGCGCTCAATGGCCGCCCGTTGATCGATCGACAGCACCCGCACGAGTTGTTCATGCAATTGGCCGCAATCTGGCGTGTTCCCGTGAACGAATCGACCGGGCTCACCTTGGCGGGCGCGCCGGTTGGTGAACCGGCGCTCGGACCCGTGGCGTTCATGCACCGCGCGTCGGCCGCCGACAACCCCACCGCGCCATTGAGTCACCACACGTTCGACTCCACGCACATCGCGTTTGGTGTCGTGACCGCTGCAGTTGATCACGGGCCGTTCGTGATCGAGGGCTCCGTGTTCAACGGGAGGGAGCCGGACGAAAACCGCTGGGACTTCGACTTTGGACGACTCGACTCGTTCTCCGGTCGCGTCTGGTATCGACCCACCGACGCGTGGGAACTCCAGGCATCGTCGGGCCGCCTCGAGAGCCCGGAAGAATTGGAGCCCGGCAACGTCGTGCGCTCAACTGCGTCCGCCTCGTGGACGCAGAGAAACGGCATGGCAGTTTCGTCTGTGACGGCCGGCTACGGCCGGAACGACTCGGATCACGGCGCACGGAATGCGTTCTTTCTCGAGGGATCACGCCACGCGGACCAGAACACGGTCTACGGCCGTTTCGAGGCGCTGCAGGTCGAGACGGCGCTGCTCCAGACTGATGTTCTTCCGCAGGGATCGGCGGCAGACGTGAAGGACCCCGTCTTCGCGTTCACTCTCGGTGGCGTGCGCGACGTCCTCGACGTGCGTGGATTCGAGGGTGGCCTCGGCGCCGACATCAGCTTCTACGGTGTGCCCGACGCGCTGCAGCCGATGTACTCGGCTCACCCCGTGTCGTTCCACGTGTTCTTCCGCCTGAGACCACCGGCAGGCTTGATGGGGCGGATGTGGAACATGCGGATGTCGCAGCCAATGGCCGGTCACCGGATGCCGTAGCGGCTGTGCATCGAACCACTATCGATTCGCCGGTCTGACGACCTTGACGTCCATCGCTCCAGCAGGGTTGTCTGTCGCGGGCGGCACGATACCCTCGACGATTACATGCGTGCCGACCTGTTTCTTCAGGTCCGAGCGGAGGCCCTCAGAGGTCGCCTCAGACACTGAAAAGATCTCGTTCGTGCCCGTCACGCGAACCTGCGGCTGACCGCTTGGTCCGGACACCACGTCGGCTTCGGCAACGATGCTCGCGGCCTTCGGTGTAAACCCATTCCGTTCGATGAGGCGCCGGACGGCAGCCAACGTCACCTTGTTCCCGGGCCTGAGGACGACACTGGCTTGCCCCTTGTTCAACGTCACGGACACGGTCTCGACGCCCTCGATCTTTTGCAGAGACACGCTCACGGCGTGTGCGCAGATCGCTCAATCCATGCCGTAGATGTTGAGATCGATCTGTCGGAGCTCCGCGACGGCGGCAGATGAAGTCGCCAGCGCGAGAGTCGGCACGAGAAAGAGCAAGCGTTTCATGGGCACTCCTGCGCGTCAGAAGAAGTAGCTGATATTGGCTGCGTACCGGAAGCGCTCGCCCTCCAGGCGTGCGCCCGAATCTCGGTAAGCGGGGAATTGGATGCCCGCCTCGATCGCATAGTTCTTGTAGATGCCCAACGCCGACGGACCAATGTAGATTTGATGCGCATCCGTGCCGGACATGACGTCGCCGAAGTGTTCGGCCGTCGACGACTTCTCGCCGGTCATCTCGGCAAACAGCCGCCAATCCCAATGCGGGTACTCCTGACGCATCACCGGTGGACGATAGCCCCACACGGCGCTGTACGACAACACCGTCGGACGCCGATCGCCGACGCTGGTTTCACGAAATCTCGTGTATCCGATGCCGCCCCAGACGTAATTTCCGCGAGAAGCAAACCCGGTGGCGATACCCGCGTACATGCCGGGAGCGCGCGCGAAGGTGCCGATAAGGCCCGCGGGCTTCTGCGGACCAGGCACGATGACGCCACCGTACGCGGTCGTCTCCACGCGCGAGCCGACGTTTGTGCCCTGACGATGAAAGCGCCACGCGAGAATGCTTTCGAAGTCGCCGCCGCCGGGCATCATGCCGGTCATCCTCGCAGCGGGCAATGGCGCTGACGCGAACACCAGCGGGACGGATCCTGAAATCTGCAGATCCTCGGTGATGCCATACGTGAGCATGGTGCGGGCCGTCGCCGCATCGTCCGTTTCGCCGATGCGCCCCATCGTGCCGAAATCGATGGCCCACCCGCCGGCCGCATTCGTTGGAGTCGCCATGCCGAACATCGGTCCGTGTCCAGACGCCGACAGCGGTTGACTGCTCGCCACGAGACTGAGTACCAGCACGGTCGCGATCGCGCGGACGTGCATTACGGCTTCACCGCCGATTTGAACCCGGCATTCTCGGAAATCGCCTTGGCGATGGCGGCTGGATTGGTTTTCGCCGGCATGGCGTCAGAACCAGAACCCTCGCGCAACGAATGCGAACGCGCCAACGGTGGCTGCGGCGGCCAGCCACTTGTTCCACGCTTGCGCCTGTAGTCGAACGTTCATCCACAGGGATCCAATCAGCAGCACACCACTCATCATCGCAAAGGCGGTGTGGTGCGTCGCGAACACGCGTGCAAGGCCCGCGGCGCTGCCGCCGGTCAACGACAGCAGCGCTGGCGCCAGGCAACAGGGCCGAGTCAAAATCCCGCCGACGGCCGCGACCACAGTGCTCCCGGCGAATCGCGTCGCGGTGACAACGGGGGCGTTCATCGATTCTTCCGCGTCGGTCGACGCGGACGCCGCGTCAGCTCGACGTGAATCGGCGTCGCCGCTTGGTCGTCGGCGTCGGCGATGATTTGGCACAGTCCCCCGCAGGTCGGTTCCTTCACGCCGTCCCACTTCGCCAGTTCACCGGCCAGACTGCCGCGAAATCGCGAGAGCTGTCGGATCCGCTCGTCCACCGCAGCCAGATGCCGACGCGCGAGATCGAGCACGTGCGAGCACGGCGTCTTGCCGGCGCGACTCAATTTCAGGATCTCCCCGATTTCCTCGAGCGAGAATCCGAGGACCTGTGCCTTCTTGATGAACCGCAACTCTTCGACGATCGCATCGGTGTAGTGACGATAGCCGGTCGTCGAGCGCGATGGCGGGGCGAGCAAGCCGACGCTCTCGTAGTACCGAATCGTCGGCGCGCTCAAGCCTGTGCGAGCGGCGATGTCTCCGATCCGCAGCGCAGCCATACCCATAGTAGACACCTTCAAGTGGACTTGAGGGTCAAGTGACAACTGCCGCGGTTGGCTGTCGCTCGTCGAGACTACTCGACGCCGTCGACCGCGAGGTCGTCGCCGAGCTGCTCCACACGCATCGCTGCGTCGAGAGCCTGGTAGCCGGTCAGCGTCCTGCCGACGACCCGCCACGCGAGGATCACCGAAGTGACGCAAAGTGCCGTGCCGCCGAGCATGAAAGTGATGACGACGATGTCCCAAAGTGGCCGATGGTTGTACAGCCACGGAAAATCGAGCGAGTGCAGGCCATGATACAGCCAGCGCGTCATCCAGTTCCGCGAGGTGTAGCTGCCGACGATCCGCGCGGTCTTGGGATCGATGTAGTAGCGGGTGTGATCGGCGTCATTCAAGCAGACGAGGATGACCGGCAAGGGTCGCTGCCGATGTCGATCGATGTAGTAGCGGTCGTACCGCTCGAGCGCGAGAACTTCGGCCAGTCCGCCAGGTCCGGCCGCCTTCGTCACGACTTCGGCAATTCGCCGCCGATCGAATTCCGCCCGCAACGCCCCGTTCACGGGAATGATTCGCGTGTCGGCGCGGCCCAACGTTGCGATGTAAAAGGGCTCTCCAGCGAAGGACGTGAATTCCAGTTCCTTCACGTTGAGGTCGCGAACCTGCGCGAGCGCCACGCGTGGATCCTTCGACGCAAATGCCGTGATGGCCAGTCCATTGCGGAGCGCCTGGGAAATCGCGGCGCTGGCATTGCCGTTCCGCCCGCCAGTCGGTCCGCTCGTCTTCGTAGGAAAGGGATCCATCGACAACATGCCGCTGAATGCCCACGTGGCGGCGCCGAGCCCGAAGATCAGCCCCAGGATCGCGTGCCAGCGCTTTTGTCCGCGGTACGGGATGCCGGTCGGGACGCCGGCGCGGCGATAACGTTTCGCGGGCGAGTACATCCAAATCCCTATGATGATTCCCAAACTCGCCGCGAACGTACCGATTCCGGAGGACCAGATCACGACTCGACTCCACTCGGGTTGGTGTTTGCGCAGCGGCGTGAAGTACAGCCAATGCGGAATCGCTCCCAGATACGCGCCAAGCCGCGACGCCGTGGTGGTGTACTGCTCGACCTCGCCAGACGCCTGAGACACGTAGACCTGTTCCCCGTTGGGCCACGAGTACTTCCAGATCGGCTTGAGATTGCGAAACGAGCCCTGGACGGTCCACTGATCGACGTCGATCGCGTGAATCGTCGCGTCGCTCGCGGGCCGTCCGGTCCAGGCGGACGCGACTCGATCCATCATCGAGTTCGACACGTCGCGCTGCCGTTCTCCCGTATCGGCATACACGATCGCCTCTTCGCGTCCGCTTCGGAAACGGTACGCCGGACGACCGTCGAACGTGTTGAGGCGCACCTGCGTGGGTCGGAACGAGGCATCGAGGGTTGCGAGGGCATCGGCTGCGGACACCCTGACGTTCGCCGCGTTCAAGGCGGGTGATCGCTCCAGCCGGTCGGCCGCGGTCACGCTCGGGAAATCCCAATACATCATGACGATGCCCGTGGGAAACCACAGCAGAAAGACCAGACACAGCGCGACACCCAACCAGCGATGGACGAAGATCGCCGAGCGTTTGAGCGACACGGCCGGCATCATACGGCGTTTCGTATAATCAGTGCCACGCACGCAGAGCGCCGCGGCGTGGACCTTATCCTGACGCCGGGACGCGTCTGTCAGAACGGGAAGCCGGTGACGTCGCAGGCCGCCGACTTCCAGAAGTTCGCGCGCGACATGCGGGCCGCGGGACTGGCGGTGCTCCAGGCCGCACGCACGAAGAACCAAGAGAAGGTGTCTGACAGGAAGTGACGGCGCGCCCTAGGGCATGCTCGACACCTTCAAGGTTCCGTTCCGAAGCGCGCGCCGTTTCATGATGTAGAAGATCACCGGCGTGATCACCAGCACGTGAATCGTTGAGGTCACCATCCCGCCGATGATCGGCGCCGCGATCGCATCGCGCTAACGACAG
>JACPZV010000114.1 GCA_016195295.1 Acidobacteriota bacterium | reverse complement strand
GGCCTCGCTGTTGATGATCCGGTAGTACTCGTGCATGCGCTCGGTGCTCTTGACGCGCCCGAGCTCGAGCGTCTCGGCGAACAGCTGGATGAGCGCCAGCGGCGTCTTCAGGTCGTGCGACACGCTCGAGACGAAGCTGGACTTCATCTCCGCCACGCGCACCTCGCGCGCCGCCGCGCGGGCGATGAAGAACACGCCGAGCACCATCACGGCGGCGAGGATCGCCATCAGCGTGCGCTGCGGTCGCGCGCGCGCAGCGATGATCTCGGGAATCGTCTGATCGCCGTAGCCGGTCCGCAGGTGCCACGCTTCGGGCTTGTGGCCCTCGGGCGCGACGAGGCTGAGCAGCTCGGGTTCGAAGAACACCACGGGGATCGTCCGCTCGTCGACGTAGCGCGCCGGCGGCGTGCCCGAGGCGGGCAGCACCATGCGTCCGGCGCCGTCGATCACGGCGACCGTCAGCGCGGGAAACCCGGTCGGCCCCTCGATCGTCCGCAGATGCGCGGCGACGAACGCCGGCAGGAACTCGCGCTCCAGCCGATCCGGATCCACGCGGAGCGCCACGAAACTCGTCAGCTGATCACGGGCCGGGAACCGGAACCTCAGCTGGCCCTGGAAGTAGACGCGCCGCCCGCCGATGGTCGTTTCAAAGACCGAGATCGCGTGCTTTTGCGGCGCCAGCTCCTTGAAGCGCCGCACCAGCTCCTCGCCCTCCGGGACGTCGGACGTGAAGCCGTGGCCCTCGCGATCGTAGGCGAGCACTTCGCCGCGGTGTTCCTGCGTCTTGTCCGACCAGATGTAGAAGCGGCTGACGAACGGCTCGTTCGCGAGGCCCTGTTCGAACGTGGGCGCGATGAGCGTGAGATCGAGCGGCTCGGTCTGCGCCTGCGGGACCCGCAGCGCGACGTTGATGTACGGCGCTTTCAGCGCATCCTGCAGATTGACCGCGAGTCCGTTGGCCGTTTCCTGGCTCAACTGGCGGAGGACGACGGCCGACGACTGACTGAGCGCCGAAATCGATCGGAACTGAAAATAAAACAGGACCGCGACGGGGATGGCGACCGCGACGGCCAGACCGGCCGCGAGGCGCAGGCTGCGGTCGCGGACCAACTGGCCCACGACCGACGGACCTACGCCGCGACCGGCGGGTGTCTCCATTTGATGTTCAGTCGATCAGGGCAGGTAAGGCTTATCCGCCCTACCGGCCCTTACTGCGACTTTCCCTGGTTCGCCAGGAACCCCGTGATCTGCTTCACGGCATAGTCGATCTTGATGTCCATCGCCATCTTGCCGAGCTCGGGCGTCGAGCGGCGCGCGTCGCCGCTGATGCCATTGTTCTTACGCGGCGGCGCGTTCGGGTCCGGCGTAGCGCCGCGGCCGCGACCCTGGCCGCGTTGTCCCGGCTCGGGCACCGGATCGCCTTCCGCCGTCGGAATCAGTTCCTTGCGCACCCAGCCCTTGTCGCCGCCGAGATAGAGCATCGTCGAGGTGTCGGGAATGCCGGCGTGCGAGCTGCGCGGATAGCCCTTGCTCACCAGCCAGTTGTCGAAATCGTCCTGCGCCTTCTTGTAGACCTCATCGCAGAAGTACACGTGCTTGCCCTGGGGCGCGTATTTCGCGTCGAGTTTCTTCGCGACGTCCGCGAACACCGTCGGCTGCCCGCCGCCGTGATCGCCCATGAGGATCACGTTCTTGAAGCCGGTGATGATCGACTGCTCGGAGATCTCCGTGAGCATCTGCCCGAACACTTCGTTGCTCAGGCCGATGGTGCCCGGCAGATCCGCACTGGCGCGGTTCGGTGAATAGGCGAGCGTCGGCATCACGATCGCGTTGCCGAGCTTGAGCGCAATCGCCTTCGCGGTGGCGCGGGCCATCAGCGTGTGGCCGCCGTTCACGTTCTGCGGTCCGCGCTGCTCGGTCCCGCCGGTGTAGACGAGCGCCGTCGTCTTGCCGGCGGCCAGCGCCGCCTTCACTTCGGGCCACGTCATCATTTCGAACTCGACGAGTGGCGCCTTCGCCGCCGCCACCCGGGCCGGCGCCTGCGCGAAGACCGTGCCCGCCGAGAGAGCCGACACGATCAGTGCGGAAACCAGACGGTGCATAGTCACTCCTTTTTCACTGCCCCTTACACGGCACGCCGAGTGCTGATGTGAAGTTCTGCATCGCCGCAATGAGTTGGGGCCGTGGCGTGTCCTTCGGGAAGATCTGCAGGTTCGTCATCGGCGGGGGCGGCGGCGGCGCACCGCCACGCTGGCCAGCGGGAGCCTGCGCCAGGGCGATCGATCCGGTGAGAAGCACACCTCCGAGCGCGGCGATTCCGTTCGCTCCACGAATCATAGTCACCTCTGGGCCCGGCTGAAGCCGGACCCTACCGAAACCTGCTCCCTCGTCCCCAGCCTCCAGCCCCTACGACGTCACCGCCTGCCGAACGAACGACAACCACTGGCGGTATTGCGGGAGCTGTCCACGCACGGCCTGATTGAACGTGTCTTGAATACGACGGGTGATCGGACCGGGTTTACCCTCGCTGATGACGCGACCGTCGACTTCGCGGATCGGCGTCACTTCGACGGCCGTGCCCGAGAAAAACAGCTCGTCGGCGCCGAGCACGTCTTCGACTGAAAGCGGACCCACGCGAGTCGGAATGCTCAGGCCTTTCGCCAGCTCGATCACCGACGCCCGCGTGACGCCCATCAGGATGCCCGCGTCCACGTCGTTGGTCAGGAGGCCGCCGTCTTTGACGACGAAGAGGTTCTCGCCGGAGCCCTCCGAAACTTCGCCGCGGGAATTGAGCAGCAGCGCTTCGTCGAATCCGTGCCGCTGCGCCTCCTGCACGGCCCGCACCGAATTGATGTACTGGCCGCACGCCTTGCCCCAGGCGGGAATCGCCGCGTTGTCGAATTTCCTGATCGAGGAAATCATGACGCGAGTGCCCCGGTCCGGGCCGCCGGCCAGGTACGCGCCGCTGGGGTAGCCCGCGATCGCGACCGTGACCGGACACTCTTTCGTCCAGACGCTCAGCGTCGCGGCGTCGAAGAACGCGATGGGTCGCAGGTACGCCGACTCGAGCTTGTTCGCTCGAATGACTTCGAGCGCCGCGTCGGCCAGCGCGTCCTTCGTGTACGGGATCGTCAGCTCGTAGAGGGCGGCCGACTGGAAGAAGCGATCCAGATGCGCGTCCAGCCGAAACACGGCGGGACCGTCGGCGGTCGCGTAGCACCGCATCCCTTCGAAGACGCCGGTGCCGTAGTGGAGGCCGTGCGCCAGGACGTGCACTTTCGCGTCGCCCCAGGGCACGAGCCGGCCGTTGAACCAGATGCTCTCGGTAGGTGTGAAGCCCATAGCGCATCAATATATCAAGTTGCCGGTGATTTCGGCCGATACGGAGACGAATGTCTCAATTTCGGGTGGAAAAGCCACGGCCCACCACTTGGGTCCCGAGCGGGTGGCGGATCTGCTGAACGCGGAGACCGGTTTTTTCCGTTCGAACCCGCCGGTGGCGCGGCGAACGACACCGTCCTCGTGAACCGCGCCCATGTGATTTCGGTGAAACTGCTCGAGCGCACCAACGAGCCCCAGGTGGACCCCGGGTACGACGTCGCGACCGAGCGACACGTCGAGATGCGGCTCTCGAGCGGGTCGGTCCTGACCGGCGCGGTGCGCGTCTACCGCCCGCCGGGCCGCGATCGGCTCAGCTACTACGCCCGCCTGCCGGACATCTTCCGCTACGTCGAGAGCCCCGAAGGCGTCTTCGTCGTCAACCGCGCGCACATTGTGGATTTGAGGGAGACGCAGGCATGACGCCGATCGACGCGTTGTTTCGCGCCATGTGCGACGCCGGCGCGTCGGACCTGCATCTGTCGTGCGGGATGCCGCCGCTCATCAGGAAGGACGGCGGCATGCAGCCGCTCGATCCCGCAAAGGCCTCGTGCTCGTGACGGGACCCACAGGTTCGGGGAAATCGACGACGCTTTGCGCGATGGTCGATTACATCAATCGCGAGCGCAAAGATCACATCATTACGATCGAGGATCCAATCGAGGTCGGCAAGGCGGTCGGGATGGTGACGCTCAACGACGCGCTCTTCGATCTGGTGAGCAAGAAGGTCGTCTCTCCGGAGGAGGCCTACTCGAAAGCCGTTGATAAATCAGGGTTTGAGTGGCTGCTCAAGCGCGCGAACGTCGTCCTGAAGACGGCGACGACGCCGACCGCCAGCTAGTCGACGATCGTGGCCCGTCGGTTGCGTGGCCTTTGAGGGGCGTGTTATATTCGTTGGGTTCTGTTGGAGCTAGGACACCCTATCTAGCTTCACCGCTCTGGAAGCGTCCCCGGTCACTCCCGGGAAGACCAAATCCGTCGCGACTCACTCGAACTTAGAGTCATTAGGGTTTTCAGGCGCCAAGCTTCGGCTTTTAGGCCTGAAACG
>JACPZV010000026.1 GCA_016195295.1 Acidobacteriota bacterium | reverse complement strand
GCTTGCGGAAGCGCGAGCCGTCGGGATAGCGGATCTCAACGAGCCAGCGACTCTTCGCCGCGTCCCACACCGGTCCCTTCGAGTAGTCGCGATTCCTTCGATCTGTTGTTGCTTCCATGGCCCTGTCTTGCCTTGATGGTACAGCTCGCTACGAATCGGTCAAGTACGCTTCGACGGATGCGTACAATTCCATTGCCATACTTCACGATCTCGATCTTGCCGTCCGAGACCCAGTGCCGCAGTGTCCAAGGTCGAATGCCGAGATAGTTGGCCGCGTCGACGACGTTCAACAGCTCATCCGCGGACATCGTGTGCTCCTTCGTTCCGCAAATGCATAGAGCAACAGATCCGCCATCGCGACATGCGAATTTGCGCCAGTTTGCTGCCCCTGACGATTCGGATGACTCACTCAAAATGAGTCGGGTCTCTCATTTTGAGAGAGTTGCCGCGAGGTCGTGTAGCGCGTCAAGACGCGTTTCGCGGCATCGGGCCGACATTTGAGACTTTCTGCGACTTCTTGCGATTTCACGCGATTCTAGTCATTCGGAATTGTCCGTCGTCGGACGCGCAGTGAAGAAAATCCACGATGCGCAATCCGAGGCGGTTGCCGTGATTTGCCGCCTTGTGCTCAGAGGATCTCGGATCGCATCGACATCAGCAAGATACGCCTCGTGCACAGTGTTTGCTGGTTCTTGCCTTCGAGGCGAACCACGATGTCACGCAGATTTGATCTCGACATCCCCTCGGAGCACACGCGCGATCGCGGCGACGGTAGTGATCGTGATCTTCCAAGAGGAGGCCGCGGTGCCGCCAAGAATCGGCCGCGCGAGCGCGCCGTCCTCGACCTGCAAGACGTCCTTGTCCAGCAGCTCGACCTCCCTCGGACGCAGACCCGTGAGCACGTTTGGGTAGGCGAGCGCACCTACAAGCTTCGCGAGTCTGAGATCCGCACCCTGGCGGTCGCTGGAGCGTTCCGTGTCGTCGACTCGAGAGACCTGAAGGAGGGCTCGCGCGATTGCGGTCACGGCGACCTTGCGCACCTTCGCGAGCAGAAGCTCATCCAGCCCGTTGGTCCGCTGTTTCGAGACGGCGAGCGCGCCGTCGGGATTACGTTGACGAAGGAAGGCCGGGCCTTGCTCGAGCACTATCAGTCAGTCCGTGACGGCCAACCTCGTCAGGCGTTCTACGACGGCGTCGGCAAGCCACGCGAGATCCTTCACGACGCGCAGCTCTATCGAGCGTACGAAGACGCCGCCAAGCGTCTCCAGGAAAGCGGAGCGCGCATTCAGCGCGTCGTCTTGGACTCCGAGTTGAAGCGCGAGTATCAGCGATTCCTGCAGGCGAACAACCGCGGCAATCCGCACTCGTCCGGCAGACCCGATCGCTCAGTTGAAGAAATTGCTGAGTGGGCCTCGGCGCACGGTCTGTCGAGCGATCGCGGCCATGTGCAGTTCCCCGATGTGCGCATCGAATACGAGCGTCCAGATGGTAGCCAGGCACACGAGGACATGGAGCTCGTGACCGAGCACTACAACAGCCTGCAGATGGCCGGAAAGCGCGCCTCCGGCTTCAAGATGTCGCGCGGCGCATCGAGCCACGGCCGCGGTTCGCCATTCGATCCGCGCGAGGCGGAAAACGTGCTGCGATGACGTTTGAGGACCGCGTTTCCGCCGTTGCGGCCACAACACGCGGGACTTCTTCGCCAAGCTCACCAGGGAGAAATTCGCCACCGCGTACGCCTGCTGGCGCCGTCAAGGGACCTACTTCCACGTGCATCACAAGGGCCTGTACCGAGCCGTCGGCGAGCCTGACAATCGGCATCGCCGACGTCCGACGATCCCGCGTACGGCTGAGCGACTGATGCTGCTCGACGTCGTGCTCGATCGGCCTGAGATCACCTGGCTCGCAACTGAAACGGACAAGGTCGCGCACTGCATTCACGCGCTCGGCCTCAAGCGCGAAGACTTGCCGTCGCTCACGTTCGAGCAAGGCGGCTCGAAGACCGTTCGGTACTTCACAGACAAGCTGCCGATTGGACTCGGGACGACCTCGGACGAGCTCCGCTTCGTCTACCTCGTGACCGACGCGAATCCAGACTCGGTTCGCCGCTTCATGCGCAGCCATCGGACGCTGTTCGAGCGACTGAACCGATGGACTCTCAGTCTCTTCTTCCCTGGCTATCTGAGCGCCGCTGAGAGCGCCATCAAGGCCGCAGTGATGGAGTCATTCGCGGAGCCTGTGCGGCTGGCGATCGTCGAAGAATTCAAATGGTTCTGTGAGGCGAGACGAGCTCTCGAGCGATCGATTCAACCGGCCGTTCCGGTCGATCGGCTTCGTTACGGCCGAGCGTGCCGCGCCTTCGCAGCACCGCGCTTCTACGCCGCGTACCGAGCTTGGGTGAAGGAGGGTAGCGCCGCATTTCACGACTTGCTGTCGCCGCTGCTGCGAGACAAGCTTGCGCGCGGCCAGGTCCGTATCGAGACGCAAGTACTCACGCACCGATACCTGAACGTTGCGACCACCGCGATGACCGCGTGAAC
>JACPZV010000025.1 GCA_016195295.1 Acidobacteriota bacterium | reverse complement strand
GGCGGAGAGATCGCCCGCGCCGAGCCGGCGAGCGGCGGACTCGAGCTCGCGCAGCCGCCGGCGCGGAGGACCGAAGATCAGCGCCGAGGTCAGCACGGCGCCCACGACGAGCACGGCGGCGGCGACGAGGGCCAGCGTTGGCGCGAACCGCCCGAGGAGGAACCCGAACGGCGCCTGTGGGGGCACGACGACGACGCCGGCGAGCCGTCCGTCAACGACGATGGGGGAGGGCCGCACGAACGGGGTGCCGGCCGTATCGCGCTCGAGTCGATCGACGAAACGATCGGGCTGCTGCCACCACTCGGGACGCTCGCCACGCGCACCCCGCGGTCGATCTGGGCGCGATCCGTCGGGCCGCGTTCCGTCCGGCCGCGGACCTGGGGGTCTCGCTGCGTCGGGACGTGGCCCGTCCGGGCGCGGACCCTCGAATCGCCCGAATCGCGGCGGCGCCTGGAGCCGCGCGCGCGCCATGCGCAGAAGCGGCTCGGGAAACGACTGACTGCCGCTCGTGATCAACCGACCGTCGGTCATCATCACGAAGAACGGATGCGTGTATTGCACGTACTGGTCGTGGATGTACCGCGCGAGATCGACGCGTGGGTCGCGGCTCAGTTCGTTGGCCAGATCGAGTGCGACCGTCGCCCCGAGTCGACCGGGCGATTGGCCCGGCAGCGTGCGACCCGTTTGCGACACCGCCCACACCAGCAGCATCGCCACGCGGTGTGCTCCGGCGCGGTTCTCCATAATCGGATCGATGCATCTCGTACCTGTTCCCAAGGCGATTGTCGTGAACGCCGTAGCACGAGTCACCTCATCATCACGCAGACCGGCTCGATGGTCGTCCTCACCGGACCTGATGGACGCACGACGCGCCTGTCGACGGACGGCAAGAAAGTCAAAGATGACAACACGAAAGTCGAGCGGAAAACCAAGTGGGACGAAATGACGCAGACCTTCGCGGTCGATCCCGAGAGCCGTCAGCTCCGCGTCACGGTGCAGGTGGAGGGCAACGGCCGAGCGCAGGCGCGCTCGTTCACGCACGTCTACGACCTGGACAAGAAGTAGCCGCTTAGTTTTCTTCTTCTTCGTCCTTCGGCTTGCTGGTCGCGAAATCGTCCATGTCCGGCATCTCGTCGTCGACGGTGTCGACGTCGTCCAGCGTGAACGAGCGCCCCGTCGCCTTCAGCGGAATGGGACCGCGAGGACGTTCCGCGTCCTTCTTCTTGATCTTCTGCGAACCCCGCTGCGGCTTCGCGTCCGGGCCGAAGTTCCGGTTTCGCGGCGGCACGGGCGCGGCGGTTGGATCGAAGGGACGGGCACCGAAGCCGCCGGGCCGCGGCGCGAATCCTCCAGGCCGCGGACCAGACGTCGGTCCACCGGGTCGCGGCCCGCGATCTTCGCGCGCCCGCGCTTCGCTGACGGCCAGCGGACGGCCGTTGAACACTTGTCCGTTGAATTGCTGGATGGCTTGTTCGGCGTGCGCGCGGTCGAGGTATTCGACGAACGCGAATCCTCGCGGCCGACCCGTTTCACGATCGACGGGCAACACCACCTGTGAAGGCGGCGCGACCGTGCCGAAGTAGCTCCGCAGATCGGCTTCGGTAGTGCTGTACGAGAGATTCCCAACGAACAGTCGGACGGCCAATCAACTCACTCCTAGGGTGTGATGTAGGGGGGCAGGGACGCGCGGGGTGACAGACACACGCTGGCAGCCGGTTTCAGTGGAAAAACCTTACCCGAAGTCCCGTCATCCTGCAAGCGGGAGCCTCTACAGAACCCCGGACGCCGCGCGCTGACCACATGCGGGCTTGGGGCGCCAAGCCCGCCGGCGATCGAGGGCGCTACCTGCAAACGGTTCGCGTGCTCGGGGTCAAGTTGACGAGTCACGCGAGCGTCACTGTCGACGTCAACGGTGAGATACGGGAACGAGCCGTCGGACGCCGCGTCACTCCAGGCGAAGTGAAGGCGTTTCTAAAGGTCGTGGCGGCCGTGGAAGAAGAAGCACGCCACCGCACGCGCGCACAAAAACGTCTTGACAGAGCCGGTTGGCAAGTCATTTGCGCAGAGGAGCGCGCAAGGGCGAACTCTGACGGGTTCTCGCAAAGATCGTGACGGAATTCCGCAATAAAGCTGTAAGATTGCCGACAATCCGGCGTAAGGGTTTCTTGACGCGTAGGGCTACGATCGTTCGGTAACTCGTTGATTCGGAGGGGAGCGCCAAATGCGTAGATCCTTAGTGATTCTGGCGGCGCTGCTTCTGTGCGCGGCTGCGACACCGGCCCTGGCACAACAAGGCACGGCGGAAATCGGCGGGAAAGTGATGGACGAGCAGGGCGCGGTCCTGCCAGGCGTCGCGGTCGTCGTGACGAACGAGGAGACCGGCGTGTTTCGCGAGGTCGTCAGCGGCGCCGATGGCAGCTACTTCGCGTCGCAACTCATGCCAGGGCGCTACCGGGTCTCGGCAAAACTGACGGGCTTCCGCTCGACTGAACGGGGCGGCCTCATCCTGCAGGTGGGCAAAACGTTGTCGATCAACTTGACCCTCGCGGTCGGCGGCGTCGAGGAGACGGTTCACGTCACGGCCGAATCGCCGCTGGTTGACGTAACGAGCGCCAAAGTGGGCGGCAACATCGGGACGCAGGAGATGGTGGAGCTGCCCGCGATGAACCGCAACTTCTTTGCGTCCGTCGCGCTGCTGCCCGGCGTGCAGTTCACGCCGTCCAACCAGATGGGCAACGACACGATCATCGCCTCCGGCCAGACCAGTCAGAACAACAACGTCTCGATCGACGGCGGCTACGACTCGGACGACGCCCTCGGCACCAGCGCGGGCGCGCAGGTGCGCACCCCGATCGAGGCGATCCAGGAATTCCAAGTGTTGACCAGCATGTATGACGCGGAGTGGGGCCGCGCGAGCGGCGCCATCGTCAACGCGATCACCAAGGCGGGGACGAACCAGTTCAAGGGTGTGGTGTTCGGGGAATTGGCCAGCAACGCCCTGACGGCCGCGGATTATTTCGTCAGAACCAAGAATCTGGAGAAGCCCACGGCCGTCAGACGAGATTGGGGCGGCGTGATCGGCGGCCCGATCGTCAAGAACAAAGCGCACTTTTTCTTCAGCCTCGAGCGGCAGGTGGATAACCCGAACCGGACGCGCGTCTTCAACACGCGGCCCGATCTCAACTTCTCGATCGCCGAGGACCGCACGGACTGGAACACGCTGATCCGCTTCGACCACCAGATCAACGCGAACAACACGTGGGCGGTCCGCTGGCTGCGCGAGTGGGCTCCGCAGTGGAACACCGTCGGGACCCGTCAAACGCCCCCTACATTCCAAGACGAGACCGACCTTGATCAGACGGCGGTCGGCACCCTGACGAGCGTGCTCGGTAACTCTCGCGTCAACACGTTTCGGGTGGCAAGGACGTGGGAACACTGGTGGCACGGCAACGAGTGCTACCGCGCCCAGGGTCCTAACGGCGGCCAGGCAGGCTACGACTTCGGCAACGAGACGATCGGCAATCAGGCCCTCTGCCCCCCGCAGCTCAACCAGACGAGCTTCCTGGGCCAGGCCAGCACCGAGTCGCAAGGCCCGTGGGATTCCAACTACCAGGTCGAGGACGATTACTCCTGGTTCCTCCCCGGCAAGAGGGGGGACCACGACATGAAGTTCGGGTTCCGGTACAACCACACGCTGCTCCGGCGAGTCTCTCAGCAAAACGAAAACGGCACGTTCACGATCAACAGCGATCTGCCGTTCAACCCGGCCAATCCGAGGACCTACCCCGAGCGGTTTTCGATTCGGACGGGGGCGTTCGAGGAGAACGTCCTGAACCACACGTACGAAGCGTTCGCGCAGGACAAATGGCGGGTGACCCCGCGGACGACCCTGAATCTCGGGATTCGCTACGATCTCGAGATCATCCCGCTCGACGAGACGGACAACCCGCTGTTTGGCGGCAGCAGCAAGTCGCCGACGGATTGGAACAACGTGTCGCCCCGGCTCGCATTCACCCACTCGCTTGACGACGCCGGCAAGTCGCTGATCCGTGGTGGCTACGGGATTTTCTACAACAGAACGATCCTGGGAGCGGTCGACGACACCATTGAATTCGGCAAGTACACGACGTCGGCCCTCGTCACCTTCCCCGCCAACAGCCCTGACCCCGGTCCGAGCGCGGGGCGGTTGCCGACCAACCCGTATCTGGTCAACGGGCCCTTCGTCAACCGCACGCTGCTCAACCAGGCTTATCCGCCGGGCGTGCCTGTCAGGAACGACGGCGTTGTCATCTTCGACTCCCCGAATCGGAGTCTGCCCTACGCGCATCAGTTCACGTTCGGGTACGTGCGGGAGCTCACGCCGTCGCTCGCCGTCCATGCCGACTTCGTCCGGATGGTCAACAAGGACATGTTCCTCGCGCGCAACCTCAACCCGGCGTTGCGTGTCAACACGAGCCGCACCGGCGCGCTGACACGGTCGGACGCGTTTGGCGTGCTGGGTGTGCCCTATACCCAGCAGGTCTGGGTGATGGAGAACACGGGCGACGCCACGTACAACGCGTTGGACCTCTCGCTCGAAAAGCGATTCGCCAACCACTGGTCCGGGCGGATCTCGTACTCCTTGTCGAAAGCGGAAGGTACGGCCAACAACCAGGCTGATCAGAACCAGTACCAGGTCGGGCAAAACCTCAACCTGGACCTGTTGCGGGGGCCCAGCAACTCGGACCGCCGGCACATTCTCTCGCTTGGCGCGCAGACCGAGATTCCGAAGACCGGCGGCGTGACGTTGTCCAGCACCGCGCGGTACATGAGCGGCGCGCCGTTCACGATTTTCGACAGCAGCATCGACGCCGATCGCAACGGCGAGCTGGTCGATCCAGTACCCGCTGGAACTTATAGCGGCACCGCCCCGGACTCACTGCAAAATGTGAAGTACGACGGCGGGCGCAACGGCGCGATCGGTCCCGATTATTTCCAGATCGATGTTCGGGCCGGCTGGCGGCGCTCGCTGCAAGGCCAGAAGGCACTGGAGATCTTTCTGGACATCTTCAACATCACGGACCGCGCGAACTTCGATAATCCCACGACGACAAACTCAGACCGCCGTCTCCCCTCGACCTTCCTCGTGCTGACGAATCTGCGAGGCGGCGGCGGGTTCCCGCGTCAGGCTGAGTTGGGCTTCAGGCTGGTGTTCTAGGCCCAGATCGAGTTCTTTCGGCTTCAACCACAGGGGCGGGTCCAGGCGGACCCGCCCCTGTGTCATTTGGAGAGTCCACGCAGCGCGTACGCGCCGATGAACGGACCCGGCGCGAGACTCAGAAACACCCACTGCCACCCGACAGCCTGCGCGACCAGCGGCAGCAATCGAATTGACGCCATCGTCAGCAGGAATCCCGCGCACGTCTGAACGGTCAGCGCCGTGCCGACGTGATCGCGCGGGCTGTACTGCGCGACGAGCGCGGAGAGCTGCGCGGAGTCGGCCACCACCGCGACACCCCAAATCACGGCGACGACGAAAAGCAGCGCCACCGGCGCGTGAAACACCAGGCCGGCGAGCGCCGAACACACGCCGCTCACGAGCATCGCCCACGTCGCGACGCGCGCCTTGCCCAGACGATCCGCGAACAGGCCCGCGGCGGCCGATCCGATCGCGCCGCTGCCGATCGTCACGAACGCGACGGCCGATCCGGCGGGCGAGCTGGGCGTCGCGGCGTCGACGCCGAAGCTCGCCGAGGCGAACGCGGCGATCCACGTCCACACGGCGTACAGCTCCCACATGTGCCCGAGATAGCCAAGCGTCGCCAGCCGCGTGCCGCGATCGGAAAACACGCGAACGACGGCCGTCGCGTCGAAGCGCGCGCTGCTCGCGACGTACGGACCGTCGCCCACGGCCGTGACGACGATGAAGCCGCCGCCGAGGGCGAGCGCCGACGCGGATTCCATCAGCGTCCGCCAGGGAATCGTCGCCGAGGCCGAGGCGAGCAGATGCGGAAACGCGGATCCGACGGTCAACGCGCCAATCAGCAGGCCGAGCGCCGCGCCGCGCCGCTCTTCGAACCAGCCCGCGGCGACTTTCATGCCGGGCGGATAGACCCACGCCAGCGCCGCGCCGGTCGCGGCGCGCCACGCGACGAGCGTCACGGGACCGTCGGCGGCGACGAGCGCGGCGTTGGCGAGCGCGCCGAGCACGCAGCCGATCGCGAACAGGCGCCGCGGGTTGATGATGTCCGGAAGATTGAGGATCGCGGAGACGAGCGTGCCGAGCACGAACCCGCCTTGCACGGCCATCGTCAGCCACGCCGTCTCCGCCGACGTGAGATGGAACTCAGCGACGATCGGCGCGTTGGCCGCCGTAGCGGAGAACCACAGCGTCATGCCGAAGAACATGGCGAGCGACAGCCACGCGAGTTGGACGTTCGGTGACACGCCGCTCAACGCAGAATCCGCTGAAACCGCAAAGGGTTGGTTCATCGAATCCGGCTATAATCCCGCGCGTGCGTGCCGGCGGGCAAGTGAGAGTGCGAGGTCCGCATGAAGACGAGATCGACGTCGCTCATCGATGAAGCGCTCGAGGCGTGGGCCTACACGCGCGAGGGCGTCATTGCCGAAGTGAAGAACCTGCCCGAGTCGGCCCTCGACTTCAAACCGAGCGAGGCGAGCCGGACGGCTCGGGAGCTCGTGCAACACATCATCGAGTCCGGCCTCCTGATGTCGGGCGAGCTGCCGCGGCCCGATGGCGACTTTCAGCGGAAGCCGTACCCCGAGCTCCTCGCCGAGTACGCGCGCGGCGTCTCGCGTCATCGGACAAAAGCTGCGCTTATGTCGGCCCTGAGGCGTACGCACGCCGACGGCGCGACACGTATCCGCGCGGCGGGCGAGGTCGGGATGCTCCAGACGATTCGCCAATTCAACGGCGAGCCGGCGACGCGCTTCTCGTGGATGCAGCACGGCATCGCCCACGAGGAATACCACCGCGGCCAAATCGCGCTGTACGCGCGGCTTGTCGGCCGCGTCCCTGCGTTGACGAAGCTGATTCACGGCGCCTGAGCCTCCGACCCGGAATTGCGTCATAATTCCCCCCCGTGCGAAACAGTCCGGGGAGTATGCCATGCCTGACCAGCAGCTCGTCGGCCAGAACTACACGCCGCCCGACCTCGTCGCGAAAGTGACCGGGCGCGCGAAGTACGCGGAAGACTATCGCGCGGACGGGATGCTGTTCACCAAGCTGCTCCTGAGCCCGATGCCGCACGCGCGGGTGACGCGGATCGACACGCGCGCCGCGCTGGCGATGCCGGGCGTGAAAGCGATTCTGAGCGCGGACGACCTTCCCGACTTGCGCGGCGCCGAGCGCGCGCTCACGAACGAGCCGCTTTACCAGGGCGAGCCGATTCTCGCCGTAGCGGCGATAGACGAGGTCACGGCGGCCGAAGCGATTGAACGCATCGACGTCCACCTCGAAGCGCTCCCATTCGTCACCGATCCAGTCGACAGTCTGCGGCCGACAGGCGCGAACGGGCGCCTGGAGGGCAACGTCTGGTACCCGGCGCCGCCTACACCGCAGGGCGCGGGCGGGCAGCCGCCCCGGCCGAAGCTTCAAACGTTGAAGTGGACCGACGAGGATTTCGCGCGGGCGCCGGAGGGCGGGCTGCCGATGGGTCCAGCGCCGGAAGAATGGTCGTACGGTGACCTCGAGGCCGGCTTCAGGCGAGCGGCGCTCGTCGTCGACGAGACGTTCGTCGTGCAGTCCACGAGCCATCAGCCGATGGAATCGCGCAGCGCGATGGCGTACTGGCAGAACGGCAAGGTGTATCTCCACGGATCCACGCAGAGCGTCGCGCGTACGGTCGATCCGCTCGCCGCGTGGCTGGGGATCGATGCGTCGAACGTCGTGCTGATCAGCGAGTACTGCGGTGGCGGGTTTGGCAGCAAAGGCGGGGGCGCCGTGTCGATGGCGATTCCCGCGCTGCTGTCGAAGAAGACTGGCATGCCCGTGATGATGCGGATCAGCCGTGAAGAAGAGCACTACATCGGCCGGGGGCGCACGGGCATGGTGGGTCGGGCCCGAGTCGGGTTCGCCAAGGACGGCCGGATCACGGCGCTCGATCTCTTCATCGTGGAAGACAACGGGCCGTACGGACCGATGGGCGATCATCGCTCGGCGGGCAACGCGGCCTCGCTCATCTGGCAACCGCTCGCGATGCGCTGGCGCGGCGTCGCGGTGATTACGAACACGCCACCCCGGTCGCAGCAGCGGTCACCCGGGCCAATGCAAGCCAACGCGATCATGGAGCCGGTCGTCACCAAGGCCGCGAAAAAGCTGGGGCGCGATCAAGTGGCCATTCGCCGGATCAATTCGCCCGAAGGGAAAGCGCCGTACGGCGCGCCGCGACCGAACGGGCAGCGGCCCTACATCACCAGCGCGTTCGTGAAACAGGCCTTCGACCGCGGCGTCGAGTTGTTCAAGTGGGACGAACGCAAAGCCCGTGCGGGGAAGCGCAACGGGTCCAAGGTCCGCGGGATTGGCGTCGCCGTTGGCCCGCATGGGTCGGGCTCGATCGGTTACGACGGTCTCGTCACGATTCGGCCCGATGGCAAGCTGTATGTACAGTCCGGCGTCGGCAATCTCGGCACGCATTCGTGCATCGATCTCGCGCGGGTCGTCGCCGACGTGCTCGTGATGCCGTGGGAGAAAGTCGTCGTCAATTGGGGCAATACGGCGAAGAACGTCCCGTGGTCGTGCATGTCGGTCGGCAGTCAGACGACGCACGCGATGACCAGAGCCAATCTGGCCGCCGCCGTGGATGCGCGATTGAAGCTGCAGCAGATCGCGGCGAAGGACCTGGGCGGCGCCCCGCAGGACTACGTGCTGGGCAACGAGCGCGTGTACCGCCGCGACAATCCCTCGCACGGCCTCGGCTTTGCGCAAGCCGCGAAGCGCGCCGTCGAACTGGGTGGCGCGTTCGACGGACACGAGCTCCCGAAGGACATCCACCCGTTCACGCAAAAGTCCGCGACGGCGCTCGCGGGCCTGGGTCTGATGGGCGTCGCGAAGGATACGTACCCGCACGACGGCGACACGTACTCGTTCGTCGTCGGCTTCGCTGAAGTGGAAGTGGACGTCGAGACGGGCAAGACGCGGCTGATCGACTATCTCGCGGTGGCCGATGTCGGCACGGTGATCAATCCGCGCAGTCTGCACGGACAAATCCTCGGCGGGATCAATCTTGGCGTGGGCCACGCGTTACAGCAGAAGTGGGTCTACGACAAACACTATGGGGTGGCGCTCGCGAAGCGCTTCTATCACAACAAGCCGCTGACCATCCTCGACATTCCGGCGAAGATGGAGACGGTGGCGCTCGGCATTCCAGATCCGGAAACGCCGGTGGGCGCGCGCGGGGTGGGTGAACCACCGGTCGGCGCCGGCTACGGCGCGGTGATGAACGCCATCGCGGACGCCGTCGGAGAGGATGTTTTTCGTCGCGCGCCGGTGATGGCCGATATCGTGTTGACGTCGCTCGAGCACGGTCGACGGGCGCACGAGCCGCTGACTGCACACATTTGAGGGTTCAGGGTTCCGTGTCGCGGATTTAGGGTGCCTTCGGGGTGTGCCTTCGATCGGGCATCAACAGGGCGGGCATCAACAGTTGACACGTTGCACGGACGATGGCATCGTCGTCGTCGGGGGTCGGGGCCCGCGGGACGGGAGATGGGACGATGGCCTGCCGCACACCGGCTGCCCTCCGGAAGGTTTTGGGCGACGACGCAACGTTTGGACTGATTGAGCTGCTCGACGCGGAACGCAAAGACTGGAGCGATCAGGTGTTGAGTGTCGCGACCGACAGATTCGAGCGCCGCCTGACCGAAGAGGTGTCGGCGCTACGTTTGGATCTGAGCCGGGAACTGCACGAGGGTCTGAGTTTCGTGAGGCAGGAGATCGCGACGACGCGCGTTGACATGCTGAAGTGGTCGTTTGTCTTCTGGATCGGTCAGGTGGCGGCGATGGCGGCGTTGATGGCGTTCATGCTCCGCGGCGTGACTCACTGAGAAGGCGCGTTTCCGAGGCGTGGGATCACGAGTAAAATGTTGACACGCTCGTGACGCGTCCGCTTTTCATCATCTTCCTTACGATTTTTGTCAATCTCGTCGGATTCGGGATCATCATCCCGCTCCTGCCATTCTACGCCGAGACGTTCGGTGCGTCGCCGATCGTCATCGGCCTGCTCTTCGCGGTGTTCTCGCTCTGTCAGCTGGCGGCGGCACCCGCGCTCGGCGATTTGTCGGACCGCTGGGGCCGGCGGCCCATTCTGATTTTCAGCCTCGCGGGCACGGTCGTCAGCTTCGTGATGCTCGCGGTCGCGCACAGCCTGGCGATGCTGTTCGCGGCGCGGATCGTCGATGGACTCTCCGGCGGCAACATCTCGACCGCGCGCGCGTACGTGGCCGACGTGACGGCGCCAACGGATCGCGCGAAGGCCTACGGACTCATCGGCGCGGCGTTCGGACTCGGCTTCATTCTTGGTCCGGCGTTGTCCGGCGTGCTCTCGAGGATCGCCATCACGGCGCCGATCTGGACGGCGGCCGCGCTCACGCTGGCGGCGACCGTGATGGCGTGGCGCTGGCTGCCGGAAACCGTCCATCGCGCGCACGCGGGCACGGGCAATCCTTTTCGCTACCTGCCGGAGATCTGGCGGCGGCCGCTCGTGCGCCGGATTCTCGTGGTCGACTTCGTCTACTGGTTCTCGTTCGCGATCTTCCAGACGACGTTCGCGCTGTTTGCCGCGCGGCGATTCGGCTTCGACGTTCCGAAGACCGGCTACTTCTTCGCGGCGTTCGGCCTTCTCGGCGCGATCGTGCAAGGCGGGTTGATTCGACCGATCGTGCGCCGGTTCGGGGACAAGCCGACGTTCCTCCTCGGCCTCGGCTTGGGCGCCGCGGGGCTCGTCGCCGTGGCCGCGGCGCATTCCGTCGCCCTGTTCGCCCTCGCGCTCGTGCCGCTCGCGCTCGGCATCGGCTTCGGTCACCCGACGATGTCGAGCCTTGTCAGCCTCGTGGCGCGCGGCGACGAGCAGGGCCGCGTGCAGGGCGCGGCCGGCGCCGTCGAGAGTCTCGGACGAACGATCGGGCCCGTCTGGGGAAACGCGTCGCTCCAGCAAATCAATGAGGCGGCGCCTTACATTTCGGCGGCGGCGTTTCTGCTGCTCACGCTGGTGATGACGGTCGGCGTGCGCGTCGGCGAACGCGACGATGCCGCCGCGGCATAGGAGCGCCCGATGCGACGAACGTTCTTGCGGGCCACGTTGACCGCGACGCTGTCCGCGAGCGCTCTGGCGATGCTGGGTTCAGCATCCGAGCGCCAGGCCCCGACACCGCCGCCGTACGACGTGGTCGAGAAGACGATTCCCGAGCTCGCGGCAGCCATGCGGAACGGAACCGTGACGTCGAAGGCGCTCGTGCAAGCGTATCTCGCGCGCATCGAGGCGTACGATCATCAGGGGCCCGCGCTCAACGCGATCATCGCGCTCAATCCGAAGGCGCTCGCCGATGCCGAGGCGCTCGATCGAGAACAGGCGACGCGCGGGCCGCGCGGGCCGCTGCACGGCATCCCCATCATTCTGAAAGACAACTACGACACAGCCGACATGGCGACGACCGCGGCGTCGATCGCCTTGAAGGGATCGCTGCCGGAGCGCGACGGGTTTCAAGTCCGTAAACTTCGCGAGGCCGGCGTGGTGATTGTCGGCAAGTCGAACTTGCACGAGTTCGCTCGCGGCATCACGACGATCAGCACGCTGGGTGGACAAACGCGGAATCCGTACGACCCGACGCGGAATCCAGGTGGCTCGAGTGGCGGCACCGGCGCCGCGATTGCGGCGAATTTCGCGGCCGTGGGCATGGGCACCGACACCTGCGGCTCGATTCGTTATCCGTCCGCGCACAACAGCCTCGTCGGACTGCGCCCGACGATGGGGTTGTCGAGCCGGAGCGGGATCGTGCCGCTCGCGCTCTCGCAGGACGTCGGGGGCCCGCTCGCGCGCACTGTGACCGACGTGGCGATTGTCCTCGATGCGACGGTCGGCTCGGATCCCGAC
>JACPZV010000024.1 GCA_016195295.1 Acidobacteriota bacterium | reverse complement strand
CTTCCCATCGAGCAGCACGCGACGATCGCTTACCTCGATCCCGACGGGAAGCTGGTGGTCGCGTCGAGCACGCAGACGCCGCACTACCTGCACCGCTCGCTCGCCAAGGTGCTCGAGATGTCGCCCGCGCACATCCGCGTCATCGCGACGCCCAACGGCGGCGGCTTCGGCGGCAAGAGCGATCCGTTCAACCACGAGATCGTCGTCGCGAAAGCCGCGCTGCTGCTCGATCGACCCGTCAAGATTTGTTTGACGCGCGAAGAAGTGTTCTATTGCCACCGCGGCCGGCATCCGGTCCTGATGCAGTTCAAGACGGGCGTGAAACGCGACGGAACGATCACCGGCATGCACGTGAGGACGCTGCTCGACGGCGGCGCGTACGGATCGTACGGCGTCGCCAGCACGTTCTACACCGGCGCGCTGCAGACCGTCACGTACCACATACCGGCGTATGAATTTCAAGGCTGCCGCGTGTTCACGAACAAGCCGCCCTGTGGCCCCAAGCGCGGCCACGGTACGCCGCAGAGTCGGTTCGGTCAGGAGATTCAGCTCGACAAGATCGCGGAATCGCTCGCCCAGGATCCGGCCGATCTACGCCTGCGGATTGTCGAGCAGCCAGAAACATTGACGGCGAACTACCTGCGCGTCGGCACGATCGGCCTCGCCGAATGCCTCCGCCGTGTGACGCGCGCCGCGGATTGGGCCGCCACGTTTCGCAAGTTGCCGTACGGCCGCGGTGTGGGACTCGCGTGCTCCTCGTATCTCTCCGGCGCGGGGCTGGCCATCTACTGGAACGACATGCCGCACTCGGGCGTGCAGTTGAAGCTCGACCGCAGCGGCGGCGTCACGGCCTTTTGCGGCGCGACGGAGATCGGCCAGGGCTCCGACGACGTCCTGGTCGCGTGCATCGCGGAAGTGCTCGGCATCGATCCGCTCGACATCCGTCCAGTGACTGGCGATACAGATCTCACGCCCGTCGATCTCGGCTCGTACTCGAGCCGCGTCACGCTGATGATGGGCAACGCCGCCATTCAAGCGGCCGAGCGCGCACGCGATTTCCTGGCGGATGCCGTGTCACGCAAGCTCGGCGTCCGCAAGGACCGCCTCGTGTTCGCCGATCGCGGCGTCTTCGATACCGAGTCGCCAGCGACGGGCGTGACATTCAGCGAAGCCGTCTGTCTGGCCGAAGCGATGTTCGGCACGATTGGCACGACGGGGTCGTACACGCCGCCGCAATCCGCCGCCAAGTTCAAAGGTGGCGGCGTGGGTCCGTCCCCCGCCTACTCGTACTCCGCCGCCATTGTCGAAGTCGACGTCGATCCCGAGTCGGGATGGATTCACGTCCCACGCGTCTGGATCGCGCACGACATCGGTCGCTCGATCAATCCGATCCTCGTTCGCGGGCAAGTGGAAGGCAGCGTCTACATGGCGCTCGGTGAAGCGCTGATGGAAGAACAGATCTTCCGCCGGCTGCCCCCGCGGCTCTCGCATGCGCTCGTGCACAAGTTCCCGTCGATGCTCGAATACAAGAGTCCGACGACGCTCGACATGCCGGAGGTATTCACGGAGCTCGTCGAGAATCCCGATCCGCGCGGCCCCTTCGGCGCGAAGGAAGTCGGTCAGGGCCCGCTGCTGCCTGTCATGCCGGCCGTGGCCAACGCGGTCTACGACGCGATCGGCGTGCGCATCGACGAAGTCCCGATCACGCCGGAGAAGATTCTGAAGGCGCTCGAGGCGAAGGCGGCTGGCAAGGTGCCGCGCTACGGACCGGCGCGATTCCCGGACATCGCGTGGCCGGAGCCGTTGAAAGTGGCGCCACCGTGGCAAGGCGGAGATGGAACGGCTCAGGAAGTGAGAAGGCGGGCACTCCGTCATGATGCGCCTGCCTGATTTCCGGTTTTTCGCGCCGACGAGCGTGCGGGAAGCCGCCGAGTTGCTCGCGGCGTCTTCAGGCGACGCGATGCTGATCGCCGGCGGGACCGATCTCCTGCCGAACATGAAACGTCGACAGCAAGTGCCCGGAACGCTCGTCGGTCTCCGACGCGTCGCCGAGCTTCGATCGATCGCGAACGGCGATGGCTTGACGATCGGCGCGGGCATGACGCTGACTGAGCTGGTGCGCGACACGAGGATTCGTCAGGCGTACGGCGTCTTGTGGCAGGCCGCCGCGCAGGTCGCAACGCCGCACCTGCGCAACATGGGCACGCTCGGCGGGAATCTCTGTCTCGACACGCGCTGCAACTACTACGACCAGAGTTTCGAGTGGCGGAAGGCGATCGATTTCTGCATGAAAAAGGACGGCGAGACGTGCTGGGTCGCGACGTCGAGCCCCAAGTGCCTGGCCGTGTCGTCGACCGATACGGCGCCTGCCCTGCTCGCGCTGAACGCCAGCGTCACGCTTGTCAGCGCCGATGCGACTCGCCGAATCACCCTGTCAGATCTGTATCGCAACGACGGCATCCACTACCTCACGCGCAAGCCGACGGAGATTCTGACGGCCGTTCATGTGCCGCCACTGACCGGCTGGCGCAGCACGTACTGGAAACTGCGCCGGCGCGGCGCGTTCGACTTCCCCGTGCTCTCCGTCGCCGCGGCCGTGAAGATGGCGAAGGATGGCACGGTCGAGGCCGCTCGCATCGTGCTCGGCGCGGTGACGTCGCGTCCTGTCGAGGCGCCGGCGGCTGCGGCCGCGCTCATGGGCCAGCGCCTGACAGACGACATCATTTGGCACGTCGCCGACCTGGCGGCTCAGCCGTCGCGTCCGATGGACAACACGGATTTCAGTCTGGTGTGGCGCAAGCGGATGACGAAGGTCTTCGTCACCTACGCGCTGCGGGAGCTGCGCGGCGACGACATGCGCGGGCCGCGGCTTCGTGTCTCGAGGCAGGAACTGCTCTAAAACCGCGCGATCGAGCCATCTACCGCGCCAACGTAATCTTCGGCGTGCTGAAGGTCAGCGTTCGACCGCCATCGTCCACGGCCGTGAACGAAAGCTGAACGGCGCCGCTGCTCGCCCCCCCCAAGGCTGAGGCACACAGCCGTGCAGGCGTCCGATTGGGCTTGGATCCTGTTGCTCCCGGGCCCGCATTGATTAAAGAACGAGGCGAACGCAGCGCTGCTCTCCGGGATCGTGCGCAAGGGCGAGCCCGCAGCGTCGAACAGATCGAATTGCCACGCACTGACCGAGAGGCTCGAGCTGCCCGCCGAAACCGTTCCGTAAATGCCCCAGCTGGGTTGCGTCACGGTTGGACATTCCGCAGCCGTTGTCACAACTGCCGCGGCTGCGGCCGTCGGCACCGTCCGCAGCTGCACGCCAACCGCATCCCAGGCCTGGGTCACCGCGCGCTCGACGGTGCCACCGGCTCCGTAGAGATCGCGGGCGGCCTGAAGCGTCGCCGCGCGGGCGAGCGCAAACGTCGAACTCGACGGCAGCAGGACCGTCAACGCGCGAAAGAACACCTTCTCGATCTGATCGCGATTGCCGGCCCCAACGCCTTGCACCGACAGTCTGGAAGTGCGATTCGTGCCTCCTTCGATCGCGAGGTAGAACGCGTGGCTCAGAATCGTCGAGTTGAAATGGGCTTCCGTGCCGCGAATCGCATAGTTATCGGGATTGCCGGTCTGTACCGGGTCGCTCATCGATCGAGCGAGATAGCCACGGATGCCAGAAAGAAATGCGCCTGCTGGAGCCGTGAGATCTCTGCCCAGCAAGTAGCTGGCCGGGAGAGAACTCGTGCGCACCGGCTCAAAGAAGAAGGCGGTTGAAGCGCCGAAGATGTCGGAGAAGCCCTCGTTCAACGCGCCGGCTTCGCTCAGCGGAAAGCCATTCAAGCCGGCGGTCACCGCCGTGATTCCGTGGGTTAATTCGTGCGCGACCACGTCAAACGCGGCTGAGAACGGTTTGACCTGGACGCCAGCTCCGAAGAATCCCGTCGGCGCGCCCTCGCCAAACACGACGATTCCGCGATGATCCGATCCGCAGGTGGGACAGTTGAACGCGTTCAGGTAATACGTGCCCAATACGCTGGGAGAGGCCGTCGAGATGTTCGCGAGCTGCACCGGATGGGTGACCATGGCCATCCTGACGTCGCGGCCATCGATTCCGTGACGGCCAAAGCGCTTGAAGATGTAGTCGTAGTACCAGCCGGCATGAACGTGAGCGTCGACCACTGTAGGATCCGGCCAGTTTTCGTTGTTGCTGCTGCTCGCTATGTCAGCAGTCACCAGCACCTGCGTTCCGCGGAGGACTGCCTGCGCGCGAGACAGATTCCCCTTCATGTCATACGTCGTAATCTCAGCGGGTCGCAGCTGGTCATCCGCGACGAACGTGCCGGACACTGACGTCGTGCTGAGTTTCCTGTTATCGCCAAACGTTCCTTTCCCGATGCCGACTTCGTAGATGAATTCGCTGTAACTCTGAAGCAGGGCGCCAGTATTGGCATCGATGTAGACGATCGTCGGCTCTTGTCCCCGCAGGGCGCGCCCGCGGTACGCCAGGTGGTACCCGTCTGAAAGGGGCAGGATGCCGAGCTCAGGCGATCCGTCCACAGCCTGCCCCGACACCGCGCGCGCGATCGCCTGATCCGCACTCTCAGCCGCGATCCTCGCCGAGACATCCAGGTCTATCCCTGCGTGCACAATCCCGAAGATTGATACGGTGCCGTTAGTGGATATTTGACGTGCAATGTCGCCTCCGAAGATCCGCACACCGCGATAGTACTGATCGAGCCGCTCATGCTGACGGGCCGGCACTGATGCGTCCTGCTGCGCCTCACGCACACGCAGGTCGCGAGCGCGAATCATCTGGTCAAGTTGTTGGTCCCACGCTCGCAGGTCACTCCCGTCAGCGCGAGTTACGGCAAGGGCCATCGCCCGCCCTTGTGCCCGCGCATCGTTCACCAGGAGGAGACACAGCAGGAGAGTCGACGACGTCTGCATCGCGGACCGGAATGCGCCTCGCACAACCCTCCTTTGCCAGGCCACTAATACCCGGACGCCGACCCGGTTGCGGTTTTCTCGCCGCGCGCCTGCTGGACGATTTTGACGCCGGCGCTCGCGCCGACGCGCGTCGCGCCCGCGGCGATCATCGCTTTCATCCCCTCGAGATCGCGGACGCCGCCCGCCGCTTTCACGCCCATCTCCGCCCCGACGACGCGGCGCATGAGCGCGACATCGGCGACCGTTGCACCACCGGGACCAAAGCCCGTCGACGTTTTCACATAATCAGCCCCTGCGGCCTTCGCCAGCGTGCACGCCGTGATCTTCTCATCGTCGGTCAGCAGCGCGGCCTCGATAATCACCTTGCTCAAGGCACCTGCCTCGCGGCACGGCGCGCACACGGCCTCGACGTCGCGCTCGACCGCCTGCAGGTCGCCGGACTTCAGCGCGCCAACGTTGATCACCATGTCGATCTCGCGCGCGCCGTCGAAGATCGCGCGACACGTTTCGTAGCCTTTCACGTCCGACGTCGTGGCGCCGAGCGGAAACCCGACGACCGAACAGACGCCGACGCCGCTGCCGCTCAGCAGTCTCGCCGACAGCTTCACCCAGGTCGGATTCACGCACACGGTCGCGAACTTGAACTGCGCAGCCTCGCGGCACAGATCCTCGATGTTCTGCCGCGTCGCGTCAGGTTTGAGGAGCGTGTGATCGATCATCGACGACACGCCGGCCGGCGCGCCGCCGGTCGCGTGCACGCCGACGCGCGTCGCGCCCGCGTCCAGCACGCCACGCAGGCGATCCGGGCAGCAGTCGTCCAGCACCGCGTGACACGGACAGAACGTCCGCGGCCGCACGGTCGCCGCCGTCAGCTCCCCGACGATGACGTCGATCAGGCGCTGAAGTTCTTCGCGATTCATCAGCCCTCAGCCCTCAGCCCTCAGCCCTTTTCAAGGTCTCGTATCTTCCCCAGCCGTCTAATGTACCGCGGCTCGCGCATCGCCGTCGTCAGCCATGTCGTGACGATCGCGCGCGCCTCGTCCGGGTTGACGAGCGTCGCGCCCAGGGTCAACACATTCGCGCCGTTGTGCTCGCGCGAATACCGCGCGATGAGCTCCGACGACGCCATCGCCGCACGCACGCCCTTCACCTTGTTCGCCGCAATCGCCGATCCGATGCCGGCGCCGTCGATCACGATCCCCGCGTCCGCTTCTCCCCGTGCGACGAGGACCGCCACCGACGCGGCGACGTCCGGATAGTCGACCGGTTCGGTGCCGTCAGTACCCAGATCTTGCACGGCGAGACCGCGTCCTCTAAGAAACACGACCAGCTGCTGCCGGAGCTTCACACCCGTGTGATCGCTGGCGATCGCCACGCGACGAATGTCCGCGGAAGGCGCGAGCGCCGCCTCGTCTATCGACGCACGGCCTTCCTGCACGACCGTGACACGGCGCTCGTTGAGCGTGTCCTGCGCGAGCGGGGTGATGTGTCCGCCGCGCGACAACATCACCGTTTCCCCGCGCGTCAACACGCGAGCGTCGGCTTCCGTGATGATGTCGAACGTTTTCATTGGTATGATGTGCCGCCTATGGCCGAGCTGCACCCGTCGGAAATCCTACTATCGGAAGCTCAAATCCAGAAACGCGTCGCCGAGCTCGCCGCGGACATCAGACGCGACTTCCCGGACGATCTTCACGTCATCGCCGTCCTCAAGGGCGCCTTCGTGTTTCTGTCGGATCTCATCCGGCACATGCCCGGACACGTGTCGCTGGATTTCATGGCCGTGTCCAGCTACGCGAAAGCCACCACGAGCTCGGGCGAAGTTCGCTTGCTCAAGGACCTCGATACGACGCTCGAGGGCCGGAACGTGATCATCGTCGAAGACATCGTCGATACCGGCCTGACGCTCACCTACTTGCAGGAGATTCTGCGCGCCCGCAACCCGAAATCGCTCCGCACGGCCTGTCTCCTGAGCAAGCCGTCCCGCCGACAGGTCGACGTCAAGGTGGAGTACATCGGCTTCACGATCGAAGATCGTTTCGTGGTCGGCTACGGGCTCGACTACGCCGAGCAGTATAGAAACCTCCCATACATCGCCGTCGTCGGATAATTCAGGCGGGTCCAAAAGGACCCGCCCTACATATGTAGGCCGGGTCTTCTCAGACCCGGCTCAGCGTCCGCCTTACGGATGTAGGCCGGGTCCTTTCGGACCCGGCTCAGCGTCCGACGGCGTCGCGCACCTTCTGCGCCAGCTTGTTCGCGTCGGCGATCACCTCCGCGCGATTCAGCGTGCGTACTTGACGATCCTTCATCAGGACCCTTCCGTTCACGATCGTCGTCCGGACGTCGTCACCTCGCGTGACGTAGACCAGGTGTGACACCGGATCGTAGAGCGGCGTCTGGCGCGTGGCGCTCATCGACACCGTGATCAGATCCGCCCGCTTCCCCGGCTCGATCGAGCCGATCGCGCCCTCCATGGCGAGCGCCCGGGCGCCGAGGATGGTCGCCATGTCGAGTGCGGTCTGCGCGGACAGCGCCGTCGGATCCCGCGTCGAATGCTTGGCCAGAAATGATGCCTGGCGCATCGCTTCGAACATGTCCAGATCGTTGTTGCTCGCCGCTCCGTCCGTCCCAAGCCCGACGGCGACGCCGGCCGCTAGATACTTCCGCACCGGCGCGGCGCCGCTCGCCAGCTTCATGTTGCTTTCCGGATTGTGCGCGACGCCGACGCCGTGTCGCTTCAGGATCTGGATGTCGTCGTCGTCGACCCAGATGCCGTGCGCCGCGAGCGTTCTCGGTCCCCAGAAGCCGAGGGACTCGAGCGCCGCGGCCGGCGTCATCTGATATTGCTCGCGTGCGACGCGCACCTCGTCTTGCGTCTCGGCGAAGTGAATGATGACCGGCACGCCGAAACGCCGACCGAGCTCCGCGCTCGCCACCAGCGTCGCCCGATCGTTCGTGTAGAGCGCGTGCGGGGCCACGGCCGGCACGATCAGGTCGTTGTCCTGGTACTCCCGGATGAATCGCTCGGCGCGCGCGAGACCCTCGGCAGGTGTTTTGGCGTCAGCGACTGGAAATTGGATGATCGTCTGACCGAGGACGCCGCGAAGCCCGGCTTCGGCGGTGACCTTCGCGATCTCCTCCTCGAAGTAGTACATGTCCGTGTACGTCGTCGTGCCCGACTCGATCATCTCCAGCGCGGCGAGACGCGTGCCAATGCGGACCATCTCCGGCGACACGGTCTTCGCTTCCGCCGGAAAGATGTACTTGTTCAGCCAGTCCATCAGCACGAGGTCGTCCGCGAGCCCACGGTACATGACCATCGGCGCGTGCGTGTGCGTGTTGATGAGTCCCGGCAGCACGACTTGATCGCGCGCCGCAATCGTGTCGAGCGCTCGGTATTTCAGAGCGATAGCTTCCGGCGTATCAACGTCGACGATCTCGTTCCCGTTGATAGCGACCGCCCCGGGCGACAGGATCTGATGGCGCGCATTCTGTGTGATGACCGATCGACCGGTGACGACGAGCGAAATCTGACGACGAGCGGGCTGCGCGGCGACAATAGCCAGCGCCGTCACCACGAACAGCGATATCACGATCCGCTTCATCGCCATCGATTCTATCGCCCTTCAGCCCTCAGCCCTTTGCCCTCCAGCCTTTCTGCCTTCCTGCCATCGTGTATAGTCTTCCTCCGTGCCGGTTCACATCGTCGATCATCCGCTCGTGCACGACGCGCTCGTCACGTTGCGCGACAAGCGCACGCCGCCGGAGCATTTTCGCCGTGCCGCGACGCGCATCAGCGTGATGCTCGCCGCCGAAGCGCTGCGCGACATTCCGACGAGGCCGGTCACGGTCGAGACACCGCTCGGTCCCGCGCCGGGCCAGCTCACCGGCGCCGAAGTCGTCGTCGTGCCGGTCCTGCGCGCCGGACTCGGGATGCTCGACGCCGTGCTGGAGCTCGTTCCCGATGCGCGTGTCGGCCACATCGGGTTGCAGCGTGACGAGACGACGGCCGTCGCGTCGCAGTACTACCGGAAGCTTCCCGCGCGACTGGACGCGAGTTACGTGCTGATGATCGATCCCATGCTGGCCACGGGCGGAAGCGCCGTCGCCGCGCTCGATCTGCTCCAGCGCGCCGGCGCCCGGATCGTCCGCATGATCTGCATCGTCGCCGCGCCCGAAGGCGTCGCGCTCGTCGAACGGCACCATCCGGACGTCGCGATCTACACGCCCGTCGTCGACCGCGAGCTCAACGCGCACAAATACATCGTGCCGGGCCTTGGAGATTTCGGGGATCGCTTGTACGGGACCATCTAGGATCCGGGGCAAGACTGCAGGTGTAGGCCTGGTCCTTTCGGACCCGGCTCAAGAGGACGAAGCTCATGGCTAAGACAGCATCACCGCCTGCCGCGGAGCGCTGGCAATCAGCGCTCACGGAGATTTCGCCGAACAAGATCCTCGTCCGCGGCTATCCGCTCGACGAGATGATGGGCCGTCTCGGCTTTGCCGAAGCGGTCTACCTGCTGCTGATGGGCGAGCTGCCGACGCCCGCCATCGGCCGCATGCTCAACGCGGTCCTTGTTTCGTCCATCGATCACGGCGTCTCGCCGCCATCGACGCTCGCGGCGCGCAACGTCGCCACGTCGGGCGCGCCCCTGAAGGACTGCGTCGCCGCCGGCATCCTCGCGTTCGGTCCGCATCACGGCGGCGACATCGAGTCCTGCATGCGCTTTCTCGACGCCGGGCTGTCGAAAATGCGATCCGGCGCCACGCTGCAGCAGGCGGCGGCGATGATCGTGGATGCGTGCGTCGCGGATCACCAGGCGCCGCCGGGCTTCGGGCATCGGCTGCACACGCGCGACCCGCGCGCGGCGCGGCTGTTTCAAATGGCGCTGGAGCTCGAGCTCGAAGGCGAGCACGTGCGGCTGATTCGAGCCGCCGAGCGGGCGCTCGACGCGCACAAGGACAAGTTCGAGCGGCCGATGCCGGTCAACGTCGACGGCGCGATCGCCGCCATCTCGGCCGATCTGGGATTTGCGTACGAGCTCGGCAACGCGATCTTCTTGATCTCGCGATTGCCGGGCCTCATCGCCCACGCGCACGAAGAACGCACGCGTCAGACGGCGATGCGGCAAATCGATCCGAAGGATCACGACTACGACGGCGCGCGGCAGCGGCGCTTGCCCGAGGGTCGCAAGTAAAGGAGAATTTGGCCAGCGGGTCATTGAGTAATCTGGTAATTGTTCCGTTCCCCTTCCGGGCGCTTAGCTCAGCTGGTTAGAGCGCGTGCTTCACACGCACGAGGTCAGTGGTTCGAGTCCACTAGCGCCCACCACTTCCCGCGATCAGACCGCGGCAGCCCGCGAAGGAGATGCGTCATGCCCGCCGAGTCGTGTTCGCACATCGACGCGGTCTCGACGATAAAGCATCCGAAACGTCGTGAATGCGAGGAGTGCGTCAAGCTGAAGACGACCTGGGTGCACCTTCGGACCTGTCAAACGTGCGGTGTCACGCTGTGCTGCGACTCGTCGCCGAACCGTCACGCCAGCAAACACGCGCGCGCGACGACCCATCCCGTCGTCGTCTCGGCCGAACCGGGCGAGCGCTGGCTGTATTGCTTCCAGGACGATGCGATCGTGGAGTACTGAGCCAGTCGACTCCTGTTTCTCCTGCTTGACATGCTCTCGATGCGGGCCTACATTGACGACTGCGCTGCCGCGTCCGATGTCGTGAAGGTATCCGACGTCCGAGACGCGCGAGCGGCGCTGGACGCCCTGTTGGTCGGGCTGGGTTGCGGCTGGCCAGGCTTTATCGCCACCACCACCGCATTTGCGCTCCCTCCGAGAACGACCTGGAGCGAGCCCCCCGTGCGGACCGTCAGGGCGTTCGTCTGTACCGCCGCTTTACTTGTCCTTCTTCACCTGCGCGATCAGTGCCGTCAGCAGTTGCGCGTATCGCGCGTCAGCTGTGGAAAACGTCTTCGCGTAGTCCGCCTCGGACACCTGTTGCCGCTTCCAGTCGCCATCGAACACCGTGCGCACGCCGGCAACCTCGTACGTGTCGGCCCCCGTGTTCTCCTCGTGCTTGGCTTTGAGACCGTCGGCCCCGAGATCTTCGACGAAGACTTTCGACGCCGGCACGGAGGCACTGCTCAAGTCGATGTAGGTGTCCCGGTACTCCTTCTTCGCCAGACGCTCGTTGAGGAGCTGAGGCGCGGTGTACTTCGCCGAAATCACGAGCAGCTGCACGCCCGGAAAGTACAGGGCTGCGACAAAGGTGTCGGGCGCGGAAGGGTCCTTGGCCGCGATGCTGTCGAGCTTGACGGCCTCGAGCGCGCTCGCGAGTTCCTTGGCGAGCGCGGAGGATTTGGGTTCCTGGGCCGACGCCAATCCGGCGACTGACAGGACGGTGAGCACGACGAGCGAAGCGAAGACGACTCGCGTCATGGGCCCTCCCGGAACTACGGTGTTGTCACGGTGCGTTGTACACCCGGGCGGGCGGCGGCGCAAGCCGCCAATGCGATCAAATGAACAGCGCGTCTTCGTCTTCGCCGTGTCCCTGACGGCGGCGGCCGTTCTGGCGCAGTTCGCGAATCGCTTCGAACGCCGCGCGGAACGCGTGGAAGAGGGCGCTGCCCGACCGGGCGGACGCGCCGATCGTCGACTGCACGGTGCCGGCCGTCTGCTCGATGCGGCCAGCCAGGTTGGCCAGCAGCGTGTCGGCGCGCTCCATCTGCGCCGCCGCCAGCGCGGTCGCGCGGGCCGCATCGCGGCCCATCGCATCGAGATGGCCGAACAGCGGCTTCATCTCCTGCTCCACCCGATCGGCAAGCTTCGCCATGCGTCGCGCGAGGAGTCCCGCGGCGACAAAGATGCCGACTTGCGCGACGGCAATCGAG
>JACPZV010000023.1 GCA_016195295.1 Acidobacteriota bacterium | reverse complement strand
TCGATCAGTGGGAGCGCGACGACATCGAGATCAAGCTGATCCTGAAGGGCGGTGGCTGCGAGAACACGAACGCCCAGTACGCCCTGCCGGTCGACTTGCCGCATCTCGGGCGCGCGGATCGATCGCTCGACGGCGCCAGAAAGTGCATCCTGCACGCGATCTGGAACGCTCAAGGGAAAGGCTGCAGCCCGGGCGCCGTCGGCGCCTGCGTCGGCGGCGACCGGACGTCCGGGTACACGCACGCCAAGGAGCAGTTGTTCCGCACGCTCGACGATGTGAATCCGGATCCGCGATTGGCGGAGGTCGAGCGATCGATCATGGCGACGGTGAACAACCTCGAGATCGGCACGATGGGCTTCGGCGGCAAGGTGACGCTCATCGGCTGCAAGGTCGGCGCGCTGAATCGTCTGCCGGCGAGCTTCTTCGTGTCCGTCGCGTACGACTGCTGGGCGTTCCGCCGGCTCGGTGTCGAGTTGAACGCGTCGAGCGGCGCGATCGGGCGCTGGCTGTACCGCGATCCGTCGCACCCGATCATTCCGATGTTGGATCAGGCGGGCTTCACGCGCACGGGCCGCGAGGTCACGCTCACCTCGCCGCTCACCGAAGCGGCGGTCCGCGCGCTCAACGTCGGCGACGTGGTCATGGTGTCCGGCCCGATGTTCACCGGGCGCGACGCCGTGCACTCGTACTTGATGAAGCACGAGCCGCCGGTGGATCTGAAGGGGTCTGTCCTGTATCACTGCGGACCGGTCGTGGTGAAAACCGAAGGCAAAGACGGCGACACCTGGCGAGTCACCGCGGCTGGCCCGACGACGAGCATCCGCGAGGAACCGTATCAAGGCGAGATCATCAAGCGCTACGGCGTCCGCGCCGTGATCGGCAAGGGCGGGATGGGCGCGAAGACGCTGGCAGCGATGAAGGAATTCGGCGCCGTGTACCTCAACGCGATCGGCGGCGCGGCCCAGTTCTACGCCCGCGCGATCAAGCAAGTGGACGGCGTGTCACTCCTCGACTTCGGCACGCCGGAAGCGATGTGGCATCTCACGGTCGAAGAATTCCCGGCGATCGTCACGATGGACGCGCACGGAAACAGTCTGCACAAGGACATTGAAACGGAATCGGGCGAGCGCCTCGAGACGATGGGCGTTTGAGATGGCTGATGGCTAAGGGCTGAGGGCTGAAGGCAGAATCTGCAAACACTCGCTGCCGCTCAAGTTGCAATTCCTGCGATCTCCAGAACGCTGGACGGTTAGCACGAACAATTCCATCACATCGTTGCTTGCCTTTCCGAGTCGTCCGCGACGATGGTAGAGTCGTCGTCCCGAAGCGGCAATTGACGCGAGGCTGAAATGCTGCGGAATGGCCCTGAAGACTGAACGCGGTCAGTTCTCGGACCGATACTGCCGGTTGTACTCGCTTCGGTTCCCGACTAAATTAGGCATCAGACGTAGAGTTGGCGTCGTTCGAGAAACGTCCAGGGCCTAGGAGTTATGGCCACGCAAAAACCGACGCACAAGCGAAACCGACGAGCGTTAACGCTCAAGATCGCGGGCCCGGGAATTCATTCGGGCCGCATCTCCGTTCCAGATTTGCTGGCGATCTGCCAGCACGCCCAATCGGCCGTAAATCGCCAAGCTGAGGCGATGGAGGGCAAGCAAACGCTTCGGCCGGGTCGGAAGACCGAAAAGGTCCGCGTCGAGTGCACCTTGGAACTTGTGTCGGTGCGGAAGGGAACGACGACGCTTGGCTTTGACCTTGCCAAGCCGCAAGCAGTTTTGCCGACGATGGCGGCTTTCGGTGAAGAGGTGATCGGCAAGGTCGTCGAAGCCATTGAATCGATCGGCCGAGAAAATGGCGGTGCTGTTGACCCGGGCGTGCTGGATAGCCTCAAGAACATGGGCGAGGTGTTCGACCGCAAGGTGACATACATCAAGTGGATCGCGCTACGTCGAAACGGCAGAGGGCGACGAATAGCGACGTTCAATCCTGAGATCCGGCGGCGCGCAATGGAACGCCTCGGACCGCCGGTACAGCAGGTGATCGAGATCGACGGTGTCCTTGAGATGGCAGACTTCAAGCCATCCGACCACAGGTGTCGTATCCATCCTCCGCTGGGACCGTCGATCGGCTGCACGTTTGATGAAGACTTGGCCGATCAAGTTTATTCTGTGTTAAGACAGCCGGTCAGGGTCGCAGGGAACGCCGCGATCAACGCGCAGACCGGGAAAACCGAGAGCGTTCACATCACGAGGATCACCGCACTGAAGCCACTGGACATGGGCGCTGGGAATTTTCTTGCTGGCTGGACGTTCGAACAACTCGCGAACATGCAGGCGGTCGAACCGCTGAAGAGTGCGAGCGAGCTTGCCGGCGCGTGGCCTGACGACGAGGACGTCGATCAATTCCTGTCCGATGTCTACTTGCAGCGTGCATAGTTCAGAAGCTCTGCATGGATGCTGTGCTGCTTGACACGGACGTGTTGAGGTGTGCAAACGCTACGCGACGGCTTGCGCACGAAGCCCTTACCGACGGGGACGATGCGCCCGTCGGTGATCGTTCGCTGCTCCGCGATCGAATGCGGCTCGTTGTCCCATCCCGCGGCCTGCAATTTCGGGACGACGAACTTACGGCAGGTATCGGCTTCGGTCAGCATGATCGCTCGGCTGAAAGCCTCGCGCTACGACCGCGAAGTATATCCTCCCATCAGCCCTTAGCCCTTAGCCCTTAGCCCTCAGCCCTTTTAGATCCTTCATCGCCGGCCGTCCGTACCCGTGTTCCATCGCGGCCATATCGAGGTCGGTCGTCTCAATGTCCGAGATGGACAGCAACGGAAATGGCGACAACTCTGGCAAGTCGACGGTCTTCAAGTAGCCGCTGCAGTTCGCGCAGACCTCGAGGCGCCGATCCTTGCGCTCCTCGTTCGGCGCGGCCGTGACGAATTTCTCGCCGCTCTCCTCGCAGTAGATGCACGAGTACATCGTCGGCTCCCACGCGCTCGAGCAAAACGAACAGCGCAGCGTGCGATGGCCACCGACAACTTCCGCCACTGCTGGCCACGATCCGCAGGCGGGGCAGTGTCCGCGATTCCACCGCGCGAGCGCCGACGCGAGGTCACCCGCTGGCTGGCCGAACAAGGTTCGCTGAAGCAGGTGCACGAACGGGCTGACGGCGAGCTCGCCGACCAGCCACAGCAAATCCGGCGAGAGCCCGCGATGCACGGCGCCGGCGCGAATCACGTTTTGATCGCGGCTCAGCGACGCGGTCAACAGCGATCCCGGTTCGATTGCGCCGCCCGCGAGCGCCTCGCGGAGGTGCATCGCGGCCTCGCCGGCGCCGCCCGCGGCCAGCGCATCGCACATCTGCAGCAGCGGCGGCGTGAGAATCGGGACCGGGAGCGGAATCGGCTCGCCGGCGATCGCCGGGACGCCGCGCGTGAGTTTCGCGGCCAGGTACTTGGGCGGCAGCGAGAGCCGCGGCATCTTGCCCCGGTCGAGCACCTCGGCGAGGTCCAGCACGAGCAACAGCAGCCGGCGCTGAAGGTCCAGAGCGGGCGCGAGATCGGGCCGGGTGTCGAGAATGATTCGCCAACGCTGCTCGGCCGACCGCAGCAATTCCGGCCGGAAACCTGGCGAAACGGGGACGTAAGGCATGTCGGGCTGTGAAGTATACCAACCGGGTTGTTGCTATAATGTTTTCATGATTAACGTGTCACCAACGGCTGCGGAGAAAATCCTATCTGAGCGGCGCGGAAGTGGACTTCGTGGACACGGTCACGGGCGGCGGCTTCACGATCAAGAATCCGAACGCGACGTCGACCTGCGGCTGCGGTCAGTCCTTCAGCGTCGAGTAAACGAATTGGCGACGGAGTGACGTTCCGTCACCAGTTCGCACATGGACCGTCCGCTCCCCGATCTCACGCGCCTGCGTCCCGCGGGCGGTAAGCGCTCCACCAAACGCGACCGCATCCTGACGGTCTTTCTGCGCCAGGAAGGGCACGTCAGCGCCGACGAGCTCGTCGATCTCGTCCGGCGCGAGGCGCCCGGCATCGGCCGCGCCACGGTGTACCGCACGCTGCAGTGGATGGTCGGCGCCGGCGCCGCGCGCAAGGTGGACTTCGGCGAAGGGCGCTGGCGGTTCGAGGCGTCCTACCGGCACCCGCGGCACTTCCACCTCATCTGCTCCTCGTGCCATCGCTCGTCCGAGTTCCTGAGCTCCGACGTCGAGTCGTTAATGGAAGAGATCGCGGCGGCGCGTCACTTCGCGCCGACGCAATCGGTCGTGCAAATTCACGGGACCTGCGAGGAATGCCGTACCGGCAAGCAGACGCCGCCGATAGACGGCGCGACGACCGAGCTCGTCTTTGCCCGCGATGCGCTGCGCATGGCGATCGCGACCGAACGCAGCGGTCTCGACTTCTACACGCGTGCGGCCACGCGAACCAAGGACCCGCGCGGCCGCACGGTGTTTCACAAGCTCGCGGCCGAAGAACGCAAGCACCTTGCTACGCTGCAGAAGCGCTATCAAGAACTGTCCGCGAAAGATCCGCAGCTCGAGTCGCGGCCGACGTTCCTGTTCTTCAAAGGCGCGGCGAGCGGACTGTTCGCCGCGGGCGCCGAACAGCTCCGCCGCGGCGTGAACGATCAGCAGGCGCTCCTGATTGGCATTCGCTGCGAGCGCGGGTCGCACAAGTTCTTCAAGCGCTACGGCGAGCGCTTCGAGGATTCCGAGGGCAAGCAGGTCTTTCTCGAGTTCGCAGACGAGGAGCGCGCGCATCTGGATCTGCTGATTCGCGAGTACCGCGCGCTGCGCGATCGCCTGGGCCCGCGCGCGCGGCGCGCGAAGGCTCATCGGTGATCGATCTTCACACCCACACGACCGCGTCGGACGGCCGCTGCTCCCCGGATCAACTGGTCGCGCGCGCGTCCGCGGCCGGCGTCACCGTGCTCGCCGTCACGGACCACGACACCGTCGCGGGCGGAGACGACGCGGCAGAGGCGTGCGCGCGAGCGCGGGTGACGTTCATTCCCGGCATCGAGATCACGGCGGTCCTCATGGGTGTCGACGTGCACCTGCTGGGCTACTTCTTCGACCGGCGGTCGCCGGTGCTTTTGGCGTTCCTCGAAGAGCAGCGGCGGCGGCGGCGCGATCGCGTGCGCGAGATGGTCGATCGGTTGGCGAGGTTCAACATCCATCTCGACGCCGAGGCGATCCTGCGACCCGGCCTCGAGGATGCGAGCAAGTCGGCCGGCCGGCCGTGGATCGCTCGGGCGCTGGTCTCTGGCGGGTACGTCTCGACGACCGCGGAAGCGTTCGACCGCTGGCTGGCGCGCGATCGCCCGGCCTTCGTGCCGCGTTCCGCCGCGGCGCCGGCGGAGGTGATCGGCCGGATCCACGATGCCGGCGGTGTCGCGTCGCTCGCGCATCCGGGCCTGCTCGGGCGCGACGAATGGATCCCGGGATTCGCGGCGGCGGGCCTCGACGCGATCGAGGCGCATCACACCCGCCACGACGCGGACGCGACCGCGCGCTATCGAGGGATGGCCGAGCAGTTGCAGCTCGCCATCTCGGGCGGCTCGGACTATCACGGCGACGAGACGCACGGCGCGCCCGGCCCCGGCGCGGTCTCGCTCCCGCGTGCGGATTACGATCGGCTGGTCCGGCTCAAGGCGGAACGCTAAGATCGTCGCGTCGCGGGTCCGCCCGCGTGGAGCACCTCTTGGCTCAGGCACTGCTCACATCTGTCATCGTTGGTCTCGCCGGGATGATCTTCACGGCCGTTCTCGGACTACGCGGCACCGACGTCACCCGCCATATTTCGTACGGCTTCTTTTCCGCGCTCGTCATGCTGCTCGCGCACTCGATGATGATGTTCTACCTCATCGGCAAGGGAAAGGCCGTCAAGGACGCGATGGTCGAGCACAGCGTGACCGGCGACTACTACCGTCGCATCGCCGCCGCGCGCAAACCCGTGTTCTCCGTCGGCACGCTCGCGATGGTCGTCACGATGGCGGCCGCGATCATGGGCGCCAGCGTCGACACCGGCGTCCTGCCGCCGATGGTGCACGCGATGATTGCCTACGGGGCGATTGCGTGCAACCTCGCCGCGGTCAAGATCGAAGTCTCCGCGCTCTCCGAATCGAGCCAGATCGTCGACGAGGTCAACCGGCACATCGAATCGTGATGTCCCCCGTCCTCGAGCTCGCCGGTGTGTCCAAGGACTATCGTGGACTTCGTCCGCTGCGCATTCACGAATTACGCGTAGCGGCGGGAGAACCCGTCGCGCTCCTCGGCTTCGATCAGCCCGCCGCGGAAGTGTTCCTCAATCTGGTGACGGGCGCGACGCTGCCGGATGCGGGCCACGTCCAGTTGTTCGGACGTCCGACGACGGCCATCGACGGCGGCGCGGACTGGCTCGCGACCGTGGACCGCTTCGGCATCGTCAGCGAGCGCGCGGTCCTGCTCGAACAGCTCACGGTCGTTCAGAATCTCGCGATGCCGTTCACGCTGGACATCGAGCCGCCGAGCGAGGACGTCCGGTCGCGTGCGGAGCAGTTGGCACGGGAGGTCGGCCTGCCGGCGGCGATGTGGACGCGGCCGGTCGCGGAGCTCGACGACGTCGCGCGCGTCCGCGTGCGTCTGGGACGCGCGCTGGCATTTGATCCGGCGGTTCTCCTTCTCGAGCATGTCAGTGCCGGCCTGACGAAGGCCGAGGCCGAGGAACTGGGCGCGGACCTGCGCGCATTGGCGGCACGACGGGGCGTCGCGATTGTGGCGGCGACGGCGGACGAAGACTTTGCCGGTGCCGTAGCGGCGCGCGTGCTCACGCTCGACCCGGCAACCGGGCGATTTCGAGATCAGCGTCGCCCTCGCTGGTTCCGACGGCGTCTCGGATAAAATGGGTCTCCAAAGGAGTGTTCCCATGAGTCTCAAGAAGCAGCTCGGGCTGTTCCTGCTAGTGCTCGTGACCGGCTTCGCTGCGGCGGCCAGCGCGCAGACGAAGAAGCCAGCGGCCAAGGCCAAAGGACGCGTGTTCTTCATCGAGCCGAAGAACGGCGACACGGTGGCGAGCCCGGTCCACATGAAGTTTGGGAGCGAAGGCATCGAGATCGCGGCGGTGCCGCCGGGCGACGTGACGACGACGCGGCCTGGCATCGGTCACTATCACATCGGCATCGGCGTCCGCTGTCTCGCGTCGGGCAAGACGATTGTGAAGGGCACGCCGTCGTGGGTGCATTTTGGCGACGGGAAATCCGAGTTCGACGTGCAGCTCACACCGGGGACGCACAGAATCGCGCTGCAAATCGGCGATGATCTGCACAACACCGTGCGTGGCTTTTGCCAGACGATCACGTTGCACGTGAAGTAACGCTTTGGTGGCTGGTGGCTGGTGGCTGGTGGCTGGCGGCTGGCGGTTGAATCGCCCCAGCCCCTGGGCCCCAGCCTCCAGTCCCCGTTTCTCCCCGCCTCCTTACGTATGCGCTTTCATGTCTCGACGGTCGCGTCCGCGCCGCTTCCGCCCCAGACCGCTCAAAATCGCTAAGAATATGAGATGGAACGAAAATTGATACCTACGCGATGGGCACACGTGTGCGCCCAAGGAGACTCGGATGGCGACCGGCACTATCAAGCGACTCGTGCGTGATCGGGGGTTCGGATTCATTCGCGACGACGGCGGGCAGGAGTGGTTCTTTCATCGCAGCTCGGTCCAAGGCAATTTCGACCAGCTGAACGAAGGTCAGCGTGTGTCATTCGACGAAGAGCCATCGGCGAAAGGCCCCCGCGCGGGCAACGTCCGCAGCGAAGGCTGACGGACGTTCGTGACCACACTCGTCCTGTTCGACATCGACGGTACGCTTGTGCTCACCGGCGGCGCCGGCTTGCGGGCCATGGCGCTGGCTTTCGAAGAACTGTTCGACGTTCCCGACGCGTTTCGTGGCATGCCGATGGCGGGCCGCACGGACGCGTGGATTCTGTCCGATGCGGCGGCGGTGCACGGCATCCCGCGGGACTCTCCAGCACTCGCTCGTTTTCCCGAGGTCTACCTGCGTCATCTCAGCGTGGAGATCGAGAAGCCGCACCCGCGCAAGAGCGTGATGCCTGGTGTGCGCGCTCTGCTCGACGCGCTCTCGCCGCGCGACGACGTCTACGTCGCGTTGGCGACGGGCAACTACGAAGCGGCGGCGCGCCTGAAGCTCGAACACTTCGATCTCTGGCGGTATTTTCCGTGCGGGGCGTTCGGCGACGCGACACCGGATCGCAACAGTCTCGTGCCGAAGGCGATCGCGCGCGTGGCGGCGACCGGTGGTCCGACGTTTGCCGCCGAGGACACGATCGTCATCGGAGACACGCCGCTCGATATCGCGTGCGCGCAGGCCCACAGCGCGCGGGCCGTTGCAGTCGCCACGGGGCCGCACCCCGTCGACGAATTACGGCAAGCCGGTGCCGATGCGGTGTTCGATGACCTCAGCGATACGCCGCGCGTCCTGCAGGTGTTGACCAGCCTTCCGACAATCTGAACCTGAAATCCGCAATCTGAAATCTGAAATTTGAAATCTGATTGGCCTGCCAAGCCGTAGTCCGCCTACGCCATCGCGGCGCTGGCCTGTCTAGCCGTAGCCGCGCCGTGCGATAGCTACGGCGCGGCGAAGGCTGGCGGAAGCGCCTGGGAGTCGAACCCAGCCCCCCCGCGTGAGCGGGGAGCGACCGATTTTGAAGACCGGGAGGGCCACCGGGCCCCGTTCGCTTCCGGAAGAATTTCAGATTTCAGAGGGCGGATTTCAGATTGATTGAGGGATTGGGAGATTGAAGGCCGATTGCAGACTTCAGACCGGACAATCAATCTGAAATCTGCAATCTGAAATCTGCAATTTTCAACCGAGGGCGTCAGCCCTCGATTAGACGCACGTCGCCCGCGCGCGGGCCCTTTTGTGACTCTTCAGGGGTGAACTCGACTCGTTGGCCTTCGCGCAATAGCTCGAACACCGCGCCGCGGACGGAGCTGCGGTGAAAGAAGTGCTCAATCCCGCCTTCGTCGCGAATAAATCCGAACCCTTTGTCGATAAGGAGCCGAGCGATTGTCCCGGTTGGCATAACCCGAAGCCCTCCGTTCCGAACCCCCAGGGATATCCCAAGGGAACTCGGCCGGTTACGGGCGCCTGCGAAAGGTCCGAACGCCGTCGGGACGCGAGGCCGGCCGAGTGTCTCCAGCTATAAGGGAGCTGGAAAATCGGGGCCAGCATAGGGAGATCAGTGCCCGAAGTCAAGCAGGGGCGGACCTTTAGCGGAACAGTATCGATTCGGACACCTGCCACGTTTCCACGTCGTCCTCTTCGTCGTCTTCGTCTTCCGAATCCTCGTCGTCTTCTTCGACGTCCTCGTCTTCCTCGAGATCGTCCTCGGTGTCGTCGTCAAAAACGTAACCGAACATAAAGAGTAAGGATGACGCGTTACGCGGACGGGGTAGGCTCGGTCATGGCTTTCGGTTTCTCGCGGTTGGGCGGCGGATAGGTGGTCCAGAAATGCCGGCCGCACTGCGGGCAGACCCAAAACTGATCGGGCGTCCACGGCCGGTCAGGAGCCGGGTCGCGCATTTCCATTTGGGCCCCGCAGCGCATGCAGCGGATGTGGAGTGCGGCGTCGCTCATGGCCGCGATCTTAGCCCAGGGCGCTACCATTGCCTACGTGATTCCGGTCATCGTGCTCGCCGCTGGCCGATCCTCGCGCATGGGACGCGCGAAGGCGTCGCTGCCGCTCGACGGCGACGAGACGTTTCTGACACGCATCGTCCGCACGTTTCTCGACGCGGGCGTCGACGACGTCGTGGTCGTGGTGGGACATGAAGCCGACGAAATTGTCGGGACGTTTGCCGCGAGCGGACTGCCGGCACGCTTTGTCGTGAACCGCGACTACGACGGCGGTCAACTCACCTCGCTCGTGGCCGGCCTCGGCGTGGTCGATCGGCCCGGCGTGATGGCCGTGCTCGTGACGCTCGTCGACGTGCCGCTGGTCGCGGTCGAGACCGTGCGCGCCGTCGTGGACTGCTACCGGCGGACGCACGCGCCCATCGTGCGCCCGACCTGGGGTGCGCGACACGGCCATCCGCTGCTCATCGATCGATCGCTTTTCGCCGAGCTGCGTGCCGCGGATCCGTCGACTGGCGCCAAGCCGATCGTCCGCGCGCACGCGTCGCCCGCGGGCGACATCGCGATCGAGGATGAAGGCGCGTTCCTCGACATCGACACCGAGGACGATTACCGGCGTGCTCTGAGCCAGTAGGGGATGACGCCGGGTCGGTACTAGAGCCGTTCTCAGCTGTGTGTAGCGTCCGGACGCGGCAAAGTCGCGCTGACGTTTCAGGAAGCCAGTCGTTGCTGCTACGCCAAAGTGAGAACGGCTCTAGCGACTCGCGCCGGGCTGGCTGACGGCAGCGTCGAGCCGCGCGGCCAGTGGTGGGAACGCCGGCGTTGGGCCGTTCCATCGCAGGTCGTCGACGGTCTCGAATAGCGCGATGTCGGTCCGAAGCGTCGCGAGATCGCGAAAGAGAAACGCGCGATCGCGCTCCCTTGCCAATGTCGCGGCCAGCGCGGCCGGGCGCGCCGCGTTCACACCCCACGTCGTCCAATCTGGCGGAATCGATTCGAGATGTCCGTATTTGGCCAGCACGGCGGACGCCGACTTCGCTCCCCAGCCCGCGAGGCCGGGATAGCCATCTGAGGCGTCGCCCACCAGCGCGAGATAATCGGGGATCGACGCGGGCGGCACGCCGAATCTCGAGACGACCCCGGCTTCGTCGCGGATCGTGCGCGCGCGGCGATCCATCTGCACGACGCGCGTGCCACGGACCGACTGTGCCAGATCCTTGTCGGGCGTGCAAATCAGCACGCGGTCCACACGCGGGTCCGCCGCCGCCGCGACCGCGGCGGACGCCAGCGCATCGTCAGCTTCGAACTCCACCATCGGCCAGACGGCGACGCCCAGTGCGGACAGCGTTTCCTCGAGCAGCGGGAACTGCGCGAGCAGTTCCGGCTCGACGCCGGCACCGGTTTTGTAGCCGGGCCACAGCCGGTTGCGAAACGATTCGATCACGTGATCGGTCGCAACGCCGATGTGCGTGGTGCCGACTTTCATCATGCCGAGAAGCGAGCCGAGCACGCCGCGGACGGCGCCCACCTCCATTCCGTCGCGGTCCCGCGCGGACGGAACCGCGTAGTAGTGCCGGAAGAGCTCGTACGTCCCGTCGATGAGATAGACGTCCAGCGTTGCGCTCCAGGCTCGCAGTATATCGGTCTGGCGCGTTACGCTGTGCCATGCCGACGCCCGCGTTTGCCGTCGCTCCGCCGATCGAACCGATGCTCGCCAAGCTCGCGACGGAGCTCCCCGTCGGCGACGCGTTTCTGTATGAGCCGAAGTGGGACGGGTTTCGCGCGATCGTCTTCCGCGGCGGGGCCG
>JACPZV010000022.1 GCA_016195295.1 Acidobacteriota bacterium | reverse complement strand
CGATCGACCCCAAGGGGCTCGGGTCGTACCGCAGCGCGCGTCCGCCGGCGAGCGCCGACAGGAGATCGGGCGGATAGTCGAATCCCGCGCGAGTTGGATTCGACTCGGTCAGATCGATGACAGGACGCCCCGCTGCCCGGTGCGCCTGCAGCGCCTGCGCTAGACGATTCGGCGCCAGATGCGCGGGAACGCGGGTGGAGAACATCTGTAGTCGTGAGTCGTGAGTCGTTGGTCGTTAGTCACCGACCACAGTCGTTAGTCGACCAACGACCAATGACTAACGACTATTGTCCAGCGACAATTTCAATCTTCTCGATCACGTCGCCTTCCAGCACCTGATCGACCACGTCCATTCCATTCAGGACCTGCGCGAACACCGTGTACTCGTGATCGAGGCGCGGGTTGTCGACGAGGTCGATGAAGATCTGGGCGTCGCCCGTGTCGCGCCCGCGCGTCGAGATGCCGACGGCGCCGCGCACGTGCGGCCACAGACCCACCTCGTCGCGCATGAACGAGGCGTCGCCGACAAACTCATTGGCGCCTGGACTCCCGCCCTGAATCACGAAGTTCGGCACGACGCGATGGACCGTGAGGCCGTTGTAGTAGCCCGTTTCAGCCAGATGCGCGAAGCGAAGCACGGTCGCCGGCGCCTGCATCGCGAACAACGCCAGCTCGAACGTGCCGACGCCGCGAATCGTCACGCGCGCCCTCGGCGCGGCCAGGCGTCGCAGCTCGTCGGCGCTGAACGCAGGGGCGGACCCGTGTGTCCGTCCAGGGCCGACACGTGGGTCGGCCCCTACACCGCGCGCGGCACCAGGTTTCACGCGCGGGTCGGCGCCGAGCGACGCCAGCGTCTTCGCGATCGCGTCGCGCGCATCGTGCGAGTTGTCGCGGCCTTCGGCGACCAACCGTTGCCACGCGTTTTTCAGCGCCGGCACCGCGCGATCGAAGTGCGGCGTCCCGTCGAGCGCGAGCGCCGACACGCGTACGACTTGATAGCCGGGCCGCGCGAGCTCGGCGACGTACGTCTCGTCGGCGTCGTGCCCGGCGACTTTCCGCAGACCTTCGATCGCCGCTTCTCTCACGTTGTCGTCATCATCGCCGGCAAGCGTGACGAGCACGTCACGGTTCTTGAGCGTCGCCGCCGCGCGCGCGGCATAAAGACGCAGCTGCCAGACGCGCGACCCGGTGAACTGCGGGAGCGCGGCCGTGCCACGATCGGGCGCCGCCGCCGCCAACGCCACGAGCGCGTGCGCCGCCCGATGCCAGCCGCGCGGAGCGCCGGCGTCGGACACCTCGTTCACCGCGCGGACGAGCCGCGCAACCGCGTCGGGTGCCGCGCCGCACGCCGCCAGTTGATCGAGCGCGACCAGCGCCACGTGCGTGTCCGCGTCGGCGGTCGATGCGGTCGCCGCCGCACAGGCGTCGTCTCGATCGGCACCGCGCATCGCCAAACCGCGCAGCGCTTCGACGCGCACGATCGGCGACGGATCGGCGAGACCGACCTTCAGCACGTCGCCGTCCGCATCGCTCACCGGTTGCGCAGTCGACGCGGCCCGCATCGCCAGGCGCCGGACCTGCAGATCCGAATCCCGGGACGCGGCGAGACGGAGATCGCCCGTCGTCGCGCCCACGGCGATCAGCGCTTCGAGCGCCAGCCGGCGCACGCGCGCGCCCGCGGCCGCGCCGTTGCCCCGACCGGCGAATTCGCGGAGCAGCGCGATCGCGTCGTCGCTCGGTGAGCGCAGCTTGCGCTGAAAACGGACGAGCGCTTCGAGGCCCTGGGCGACGCCGAGACGATCGGCGACCGTGTCGCTGCGCGCCGCCGACTCGACAAGCGTCCGCTCGGCGTTTTCGGCCTGCGTGGCGGTCGTATACGGAAGGCGGCCGATCGTTTGACAGATCGCGGATCGCACGTCGCTCTCGGCCTCGACCTTCAGCCTGCCGACCAGCGACGCGACCACCGCGTCCAGCGCGGGCGCGGTCGGCGGATTGCCTTTCTTCCATCCCTGCGCGGCTTGACCAACGGCGTTGGCCGCTTCCGCGCGGATCTCCGACAGCAGGCTCTTCAGCGCGGGCGTGATGTCTGGAATGAGCGACGGCCGTTCCAATCGGCCCAGCGCTCGGACCGCGATTTGTACCGTCTGCGGGTCGCGACTGTGTGCGCCGGATCGAATGACGGCAAGATCGTTCACCGTCGGCGCGCGGCGATCTTCGGCCTGCAAGACCGCCAGCCGCGTGGGTTGCGCGCTCGCCGCAGTCGGCCCGAGCGCGATCATGACGAAGAAGAAGAAACCGCGGAGGACACGGAACCGAGAACCGGTTTGTACCTCCGTGACCTCCGTGGTTACGCTTTTCCAGATCATCGTTCACACACGCAGGTGACGCGTGGCGGGTCCCATTCAGGGCCTAGCGTATATCACGGCAGCTCGACGCGCTCGCGGTGCGCCGCGATATGGACGGGCCAGCCGCGCTCCGTCGTGATTCTCGCCGCGAGCGCTTCGAGGGCGACCGGTTCTCCGTGCACGAGGTACGTGATGCGCGGGGGCCGCGAAAAGCCCGACAGCCATCGCATGATCTCGTCGGCGTCCGCGTGGGCCGACATCGAGTCGATGCGCTCGATGCGTGCCGCGATCGGATAGACGCGCCCAAGCAGCTTGACGTCCTTTCCGCCATCGACCAGCGTGCGGCCGCGCGTGCCCGCCGCCTGGTAGCCGACAAACAGCACGGTGTTCTTCGGGCTCGTGATCGTGGCGGCGAGATGACGCAGCACGCGCCCGCCGGTCGCCATGCCGCTCGACGAGATGACGATGGCGGGCTGGCGCGAGGCGACGAGATCGGCGGACTGCTGCGCCGAGCTGACCGTAACCATGCGTGTCGTGCTGAACGTGCGGACGTGGCGCTGGCCCGGCGTCAAGTCGGGGTCGAGCTCATTCACGCGGCCCGCGTAGAACTGGAGCGCGGCGATCGCCATCGGACTGTCGATGTAGACCGGGAGCACCGGAATTCGCTTCTGATCTTCGAGATGTTTCAGCCAGTAGAGGATCTCCTCGACCCGACCGATCGCGAACGAGGGAACGATCAGTTTTCCGCCGCGCTGCGCGGTGTCGTTGACGATGGCCGCAAGACGATCGCCGTGGTCGTCGACGTCGTGCAGGCGATCGCCGTAGGTCGATTCGACCAGCAGCACGTCGGCCTCGGCCACGGGTGACGGATCAGGAAGGACGGGGCGGCTGTAGCGGCCGAGATCGCCGCCGAAGAGAATCGTCTTGTCGCCAAGCCGAACCCGCGCGTACGCCGACCCGAGCAGGTGACCCGCGTTGACGAACTCCACGGTCGGGGTCCGACCGGGGTCCGACCCCGGTCCGACCCCGGTCTGTCCCCACAGAGGGATCGGGCGGTTGTAGCCGACCGGCTGCAGGTGAGCGAGGGCCCGCGGGCAGTATCAGCGAACACAGCTCTTTCGTCCCCGGCGTGCAGAAGATTCGCCCGCGAAAACCGCCGGTGACGAGCCGCGGCAGGTATCCGCAGTGGTCGAGGTGCGCGTGCGTGAGGATGACCGCCTCAATGCTCGACGGATCGACCGGCAGCCCTTCCCAGTTCCGCAACCGCAGCTCTTTCAACCCTTGGAACAGCCCACAGTCGGCCAGGACCCGGTGGCCATCGAAGTCGAGGAGGTGCTTGGACCCCGTGACGGTGCCGGCGGCGCCCAGGAACGTGAGGGAAATCGGAGACGGCATCTATGGGCCGGACAAGAGTATCTGACGTTCAACCGACACTTGTCTTTGACGAATCAAAATTGTGGAAACCGAGTTGAAACCGAAGGCCGAACGGGATTATCGTGTGCCCGACACGATTCCTCTCCTTCCAAATCGGAGCTCCGGCCCGACGAGGTGATCCAGCAATGGAAGATAAGAAGATGTTGGAAGACGTCCCGAACTCGGTGACCAGACGCAATTTCATCAAAGGGGTCGTCGCCGCGGGCGCGGTCGCGTCCTCATCGGCGTACCTGTTTCGCACGGCGACGCTGCAGGGGCAGCCGTCTGCGGCGGGCGCGGTCGAGCGTCTGATCACGCTCAACGTGAACGGCCAGGACCGTCGCGTCGACGTGATGAAACAGGAAACGCTCGCGATGACGCTCCGCTACAAAGTGGGGCTCACCGGCACGAAGATCGGCTGCGACCGCGCGGAGTGCGGCGCGTGCACGGTCCTCATCGATGATGTGCCGCGTTATTCGTGCTCGACGCTGACGCACACGACGCGCGGGCAGAAGATCGTCACGATCGAAGGTCTCGCCGATGCCGCGACCGGCAAACTGCATCCGGTCCAGCAGGGCGTCATAGACGAGCAGGGTTTCCAGTGCGCGTTCTGCATGCCCGGTTTCGTGATGGCCACCGTCGGCTATCTCAAGACGAATCCGAATCCGACGCGACAGGAACTGGCGCACGGGATCTCCGGCAACCTGTGCCGCTGCCAGGACTACGACAAGATTCTCACCGCGATGATGCGCGGCGCAGAGCACATGAGGAACGCCTAACATGGCTGACACCAAACTGATCGGCCAACCGTACACGACGCCCGACCTCGTGGCGAAAGTCACCGGCAAGGCGAAGTACGCCGAGGACTACCGCGTCGACGGCATGCTGTTCTGCAAGCTCCTCGTGAGCCCGATGCCGCACGCGCGCGTCAAGAAACTCGACACGAGCGCAGCGATGGCGATGCCCGGCGTCAAAGCGATCCTCACCGCTGACGACATGCCCGGCGCGGCCGCCGGCGCGACGCTCGGCGAGAACGTGCAGGCAACGGCGCAGGCCGAACGCGGATTGACCAACGAGCCGCTCTATCAGGGCGAGCCGATTCTCGCGATCGCGGCGGTCGACGAAGCGACGGCCGCCGAGGCGATCGAGAAGATCGACATCGAGCTCGAGCCGCTGCCGTTCGCGGTCGATCCGATCGAGACGATGCGTCCCAACAGCCCGAACGCGCGCACGCAAGGCAACGTCTGGATGCGGCCCACCACACCGCCGGCGGCTCCGGCGGCAGGTGCGGCGGCCGGTCGCGCTGGACGCGGCGGCGGTGCCGCGGCTCCGGCGCCCCCGCAGATCGCGGTCTGGAAATGGACCGACGAGGACTTCGCGGCCGCGAAAGATGGTCAGATGCCGCTGGGCAAAGCGACCGACGAGTGGTCGTTCGGCAACATCGAGGAAGGGTTCAAGAAGGCCGACCTCGTGCTCGACGAAACGTTCATGACGCAGTCGACCGGCCATCAGCCGCTCGAGACGCGAACGGCGATGGCCTACTGGCAAAACGGCAAGCTCTACCTCCACGGCTCCACGCAGAGCACGGTGCAGACCGTGGCTTCTGTCGCGCGCTGGACCGGCACGACACCGGACAAGGTCGTCATCATCAGCGAGTACACCGGCGGCGGCTTCGGCAGCAAGATTCCTGGCGCCATCTCGATGGCGATTCCGGCGCTCCTGTCGAAGAAAGCGAACGCGCCGGTGATGATGCGCGTCACACGCGAAGACGAGCACTTCATCGGCCGCGCGCGGCCCGGCGTGCTCGCTCGCGTGAAGGCGGGCTTCCGCAAGGACGGCCGCATCACCGCGATCGACATGTACGCGATCTGCGACAACGGCCCCTACGATCCGCAGGGCGACGCGCGGTCGGCGAGCACCACGATCTCCCTGGCGTACCAGCCCGAGACGATGCGATGGCGCGGCTTGACCGTGCTCACCAACACGCCGCCGAAGGTTTCGCAGCGCGCGCCGGGTGGCATGCAGGGCGTCGGCATCATGGAGCCGATTCTCAGCAAGGCGGCGCGGAAGCTCGGCGTCGATCAGGTTGAGATTCACAAGATCAACGCGCCCGCGGGCAAAGCCCCGTTCGGACCGGCGCTGCCCAATGGACGTCAGGCGTACGTGACAAGCGCGTTCGTGAAGGAAGCGCTCGACAAGGGCCGCGAGATGTTCAAGTGGGAGGAAAAGAAAGCGCTGTACAGCGGCAAGAAGCAGGGATCGAAAGCGCGCGGCCTCGGTGTTGCGGTGAGTCCGTTCGCCGGCGGCTCGATCGGCTTCGACGGCTTGTTCATCATCAAGCCGGACGGCCGCGTGCAGATTCAGTCCGGCATCGGCAACCACGGCACGCACTCCGCGTTCGACGTCCATCGTGTCGCCGCCGAAATGATCGGCGTGCCCTGGGAGAAGTGCGACATCGTCTTCGGCAGCACGGCGAAGAACCTGCCGTGGACGTGCATCTCGGCCGGCAGCCAGACCGCGCACGCGATGACGCGCGCGGCGCACGCGGCGGCGAAGGACTGCATCAAGAAGCTGCAGGAGATCGCCGCGAAGACCAAGGGCGGCAATCCCGACACCTACAAAGTGGCCAACGAGCGCGTGACCGGACCGGGCGGCAGCCTGACGTTCGCGCAGGCCGCGCAGAAGGCGATCGAGCTTGGCGGCAAGTTCGACGGTCACGAGGTGCCCGAGGACATCAACAACTTCACCAAGACGTCAGCGAAGGCGCTCGCCGGACAAGGCCTCATGGCCGTCGCGAAGGACGCGTATCCGCGCGACGGGCAGTCGCAGTCCTACGTCATCGGCTTCGCGGAAGTCGAAGTGGACACCGAGACCGGCGTCGTGACCGTGATTGACTATGCCGCGATCGGCGACGTCGGCACGATCCTCAATCCGCGGGGCCTGAAGGGGCAGCTTTTCGGCGGCTCGATGCTGGGCCTCGGCCACGCGAAGACGCAGCGCTGGGCGTACGACCAGCACTACGGCGTCGCGCTGGCGCGGCGCTTCTATCAGAACAAGCCGCCGACGATGCTCGACGCGCCGCTCAACTTCACGGGCGACGCGGTCAACATCCCCGATCCCGAGACGCCGACCGGCGTCCGCGGCGTCGGCGAACCTCCGGTGGGCGCCGCGTACGGCGCGATCATGAACGCGATTGCGGATGCGATCGGCGACGAGATCTTCCGGCGCTCGCCGGTGTCGGCCGACATCATTCTCAACGCGCTCGAGAACAACGGGAAACGGACGCACGAGGCGCTGACGGCCCACATTTAGTGGATGGTGATGTAGGGCGGGTCCTTTTGGACCCGCCGCGCACGAGGAGTGACTGGTGGCTGGAGTGTGATGTAGGGCGGGTCCTTTCGGACCCGCCGCATAGGAGATAACGACCATGGCCGTGATTCGCGACATCATTCCGGCGTTCGAGCTTTACCAGCCGGCGAGCATCGAAGACGCGATCAAGCTGCTCGACACGCACGGCGCCGACGCGTTGGTGCTGGCGGGCGGCCTCGACAGCATGGACTGGCTCAAGGATCGGCTCAAGCGACCCAAGGTGGTCGTCGACCTGGGTCAGATCAAGGCACTGCGCGGCATCAAGGAAGCCCACGGCGGGCTCGAGATCGGCGCGATGACGCCGCTCACTGAGGTGGTCACGCATCCGGTGGTGCGCGAGAAGTTCGCGCTGCTGATGGAAGCGGCCGAGCTGGTGGCCTCGCCCCAGATC
>JACPZV010000021.1 GCA_016195295.1 Acidobacteriota bacterium | reverse complement strand
GAGAGGGGCCTGAGGGGACGCCTGAGCTATGGGAAGGGCCATAAGGAAACTGAATAGTAACAGAACCTCATGGGCTACTGCCTTCCAGAAGTCGCGAGGGGTGATGGAGCGATGGGGTCACGGGTGGTAGAATCCCCTTCGCTCCGTCATCCCATAGCCCATCGATATGAAACGACTGACCGTCCTGACCGCCTCACTCCTGCTCTTCGGCCCGGCATCTTTCGCGGCCGAGCAGACCTTCGCCGGACAGATCAGCGACAGCGCCTGCAACTCGAAACATGAGTCGGGCGCCGAGAACGTCCCGACGCCCCCTGACCACGACTGCACGCTGGACTGCGTGCGTGGCGGATCCAAGTTCGTGCTCGTGTCGAACGGGAAGGTCTACCAGATCGCGAACCAGGATCTGGCGGACCTGAAGACGCACGCGGGTCACAACGTGAAGATGACCGGCGATCTGAAGGGCGACGCGATTACGGTAACGAAAATCGAAATGCAGTGAGGTCCGGCTAAAGCCGGACACTACCGGTTCAGGTTTCAGACTTCAGATTTCAGACTTCTCACTTCTTCTCGTCGCGGCCGGACCACACTGAAGATCAGCCAATACACGCCGGCCGCGATGACCGCCAGCATCGCCCACCGCATCGCGGCAATCCAGAACGCGATGTCGAGCGACGGCCACTCGAATCGGTACTGTCGCAGCGTGTCCCCCCGCTCGATGAGCCAGTGCCACGCCGTGTGCGTCGCCAGCGCCGACAGAATGATCGTGCCCAGGCGCTCGGCGACCACGAAGCGAAACAGCAGATCCAGGGCGGGAATCATCAGGACCAGGACGATCAACAGACCGAGCTCGATGCCGGCGTTGAACGACAGCACCGCCGTCAGCGCGTGCGAGCCCGCGAACTGCAGAACTTGCCTGAGCCCGAACGAGAAGCCGAAGCCATGGACCAGGCCGAAGCCGAACGTCATCAGCCACCGGCGCTCCAAGTCCGGCGCGACGATGTTCTCGAGCGCGATGTAGACGACGGACATCGCGATCAGCGTCTGAACGAGCGGGGCGAACCACAACGCGTCCGGCGCGAACCCGTAGGCTGACGCAATGAGCGTGATCGAATGCGCGGCGGCGAACGACGTGACGACGGCCACGAGCGACTCGAACCGCCGGAACGGGATGACCAGGCAGAACAGAAACAGCAGGCGATCGACGCTGTCGAGCAGGTGGGAAAACCCGAGCGAGACGAACCGCGAGACCGTTTGCGACCAGCGCGGGTCGAGGTGCACCAACCCGGGATCGCCCGGGAATTCGAACGTGCGCGCGTCCCCGCTCGGCGGTAGGAAACGCAGTGTCGTGATCGTGCGAAGCCCGAGCCGCGCGAGCTTGGGGCGAATCGAAAAATGCGACTGCTCCGAGTGGACTGGATACTCGAACAGCACGTCGAGCATCCCCTGCGTCCACAGGAATTCGGTGTCGTCGGGCAGCCGCGGACCGGTGAGGTGCGCCAGCGCCGCCTCGTACGACTCGAAGGATCGGTCCGACGGGAGCGCGGCCCGGACCTCGGTCACGCTCGGATACGCGAGGCGCGTGTCCTCTTCGTACATCTCGACGTCGTCGGCGACCCACAGCGTCGCGGCGTCGCGCAGCGTGGCTTCGGCCCGCGCGAGGTCCAGGAGCCCCGAGCTGGGGCCTCCCCGCCGCGGATAGTCCATATCGCGCATGGCGACGAGCGGGACCCGGACGACCACCCGCAGATGCTGGCCGTCCGGCTTGACGAAGACGTGGATGCTGACTTCGTTGGGGATGTCGTGGGCCGTGACGCGCGCTGCGGCAAGAAGCGCGATAAGCAGCGCGAGCGGAAGGGCTAAGGGCTGAGGGCTGAGGGCTGCCGTTGACCGCTGTAATCGGCGGCCCCAGCCCTTAGCTCTCAGCCCTCCGCCCTGCCCGCAAGCCTGTCTTCCCGTCGGCACACCAGTAGTATACTGGCGCCCTTCAGGAGGACTTATGAACCCGACGCGTCGTTTTCTCGGCGGAATCGCGCTGATGACACTCCTGGCCGGCTTGGCCATCGGGCAGAGTCTCCTCGAAAAAACCGCGGCCGCGCAATCCAAGAGCGCGGTTCAGGCGCCGCGGTTCGAAGTCGATCCGATGTGGCCCAAGCCGCTGCCCAATCACTGGTTGCTGGGCTCGACGATCGGCGTGTCGCTGGACGCGCAGGACCACGTCTGGATCATCCATCGCAGCTCGGCCACGCTGAACAACAACGAGCGCGGTGCGGAGCTGGACCCGCCGACCGGCGAGTGCTGCAAAGGCGCGCCGCCGGTGCTCGAATTCGATCAGGCCGGCAATCTATTGCGCCATTGGGGCGGTCCCGGTCAGGGCTTCGAATGGCCCTCGTCGAACCACGGCATCACGATCGACTACAAAGGCAACGTCTGGATCGGCGGCAACGGCGCCGACGACGGCCAGGTGCTGAAGTTCACGCAGGACGGCAAGTTCATCAAGCAGGTCGGCATGGAATGGGGCAACGCCGGCAGCAACGATACGTTCGCCTTCCGGCAGGTGGCGAAGATCTTCGTGGACAAAACGGCGAACGAAGCGTACATCGCCGACGGCTACGGGAATCACCGCGTCGCCGTGATCGACGCCGATACGGGCGTCTTCAAACGGTACTGGGGCGCCTACGGCAACAAGCCGGACGACACGAACCTGGGACGCTACAATCCCGACGCGCCGCTCGCGCAGCAGTTCCGCAATCCCGTGCACTGCGCCGAGGTGTCGGTCGACCGGCTCGTGTACGTCTGCGACCGCGTGAACGATCGCATCCAGGTGTTCACCACGGAGGGGAAGTTCGTCAAGGAGCAGCAAATCGCGAAGCGCTCGCTCGCGGACGGCTCGGTGTGGGACATCGCGTTCTCGAGGGATCCGCAACAGCGGTTCCTGTACCTCGCGGACGGGCGCAATCAGAAGGTCTACATCATCGAGCGTCAGTCGCTCCAGCTGCTCACGAGCTTCGGCGACGGCGGCCGGCAGCCCGGCGAGTTCTTCGGCGCGCACAGCATCGCGACCGATTCGAAGGGCAACATCTACATCACGGAAACCTACGAGGGGAAACGCGTGCAGAGGTTCAACTACAAGGGCCTCGGCCCCGTGACGAAAGAGAATCAGGGCGTGGTCTGGCCGCGCGGTAGTTCGAACTAAGGAGGCGTATGACTCGGAAACGTCACGTAGTGGTCGGGACCGCGCTGCTCGCGCTGCTGGTCGTCCTCGGCCTCGGGCGGAACATGCTGGAGAAAACGGCCGCGGCGCAGTCGAAGATGGCCGTCCAGGCGCCGAGATTCGAAGTCGATCCGATGTGGCCCAAGCCGCTGCCGAATCATTGGCTGCTCGGCAACACGATCGGGGTCGGCGTCGACAACCAGGATCACGTGTACATCATTCATCGGGGCCCCTCGCTGGAAGCCAAAGAGGTCTACGCGACCGAGAACCCGCCGGCGTCCGACTGCTGCTTCCCGGCGCCACCCGTGCTGGAATTCGATCCGGCGGGCAACCTGGTGAAAGCGTGGGGCGGCCCCGGTCAGGGCTACGAGTGGCCCGGATCGAACCATGGCATCACGCCCGACAGCAAAGG
>JACPZV010000064.1 GCA_016195295.1 Acidobacteriota bacterium | reverse complement strand
CTCGGTCTCCAGCCCGACAAAACCGCGATCGATCCGCGGGCGATCGTCCATCCGCGCGCGCGGATAGGCGAAGGCACGACGATCGGCCCGCACGCGAGCATCGGTCCGGACGTGCGCATCGGCGCGAACTGCAGGATCGGCGCGTCCGCCGTCCTCGACGGCTGGACCGAGATCGGCGACGACACCGAGATCTATCCGTTCGCCTCGATCGGCCTCGCGCCGCAGGATCTCAAATACCAAGGCGAACGGACGCGGCTCGTGATCGGCCGGCGCAACATCTTCCGCGAGTTCGTGACGATCAACCGCGGGACCCGCGGCGGCGGCGGCGTCACCACGATCGGGGACCACAACGTCTTCATGGCCTACGTGCACGTGGCCCACGATTGTCACGTCGCCGACCACACGATCTTCGGGCCGCACGCGACGCTCGGTGGCCACGTGATCGTCGAGCGGTTCGCCAACATCAGCGCCGGCTCGGCGGTGCATCAATTCTGCCGCGTGGGCCAGCACGGCTTCATCGGCGGCTACTCGGTGATTACGAAGGACGCGCTGCCGTTCGCGCGGACCGTCGGCAGCCGGCCCGCGCGGATCTTCGGCGCGAACACGATCGGCCTGGGCCGCCGGGGCATCCCGCCCGAGGTCATCGACAAGCTGAAACGGTCGTTCCGGTATCTCCTCCAGTCGAAGTTGAACACGACGAAAGCGCTGCAGCAGATTCAAAAGGATCGGTCGCTGGCCTGCGCCGAGGTGGACCACCTAGTCGACTTCATCCGCTCGTCGACCCGCGGCGTGATCCTGCGCCGCGCCAGCCGGCGGGCCGAGGAAGTCATGGCGGACGAGTGATGAAAGGGCGGGAGGGGCAGGAGAGGCGGGAAGGGTCGGAGTGCGCTTAGGGTTGATCGCCGGCAACGGCCGGTTCCCGTTCCTCGTGCTCGATGCGGCGCGCGGGGCGGGCCACGACGTGACCGTCATCGCCCTCAAAGAAGAAACCTTTCCGGAGATCGTCGACGCCGCGGCGCGGCCGCCCGCCGCCGCGGTGCACTGGATCTCGCTGGGGCAGCTCGGTACGTGCATCGATCTGTTGAAGGACGCCGGCGTCACGCGGGCCGTGATGGCCGGGCAGGTCAAGCACGCGAAAATCTTCGACATCAAACCGGACAAGACGCTGCTCGGCGTCCTGACGCGCCTCCCGTCGAAGAACACCGACGGCATCATCGGCGGCATCGCCGACGCCCTGCGCGACCAGGGCATCGAGCTCCTCGATTCCACGACGTTTCTGGCGCCGCTCATGGCGCGCGCCGGCGTGCTGACGCGGCGCGGGCCGTCAGACGACGAGCGTGCGGACCTCGAATGCGCCTACCGCATCGCCGACGCGGTCGCCGGCCTCGACCTCGGCCAGACGGTCGTCGTGAAATCGGCGGCGGTCGTCGCCGTCGAGGCCATGGAAGGGACCGACGCCGTCATTGCCCGCGCCGGGCGGCTGGCCGGCGCCGGCGCGCGCGTCATCAAGGTCGCCAAGCCGAACCAGGACATGCGCTTCGACGTGCCCGTCATCGGCGTCTCGACGATCGAGGCGATGAAGGCCGCCGGCGCGACGGCGCTGTCGGTCGACGCGGGAAAGACGCTGATGATCGACGGCAACGCCGTCATCAAGGCCGCCGACGAGGCCGGCATCTGCATCGTCGGCCGATCCGAACGTCGGGGGTAGCGCGACCGCCTGTGGCCACGAAAACACGAAAGCACGAAGAAGAGAGCTTTGTGCAACACTTCTTTTTCTTCTTCGTGTGCTTCGTGCCTTCGTGGCCTACAGTCCTCGCTCATTAGCAATGGCGTTGCGAATAGCAGTGATCGGCGTCGGGCATCTCGGGAAGCATCACGCCCGAATTCTCTCGTCGCTCCCGGGCGTGCGGCTGATGGCGGCGGTAGACACCAATCGTGCCCGCGCGGACGAAATCGCCGCCGCGCACCATACGCAGCCGGCCTACGACGCGCGCGACGTGCTCGGGCGCGTCGACGCCGTGACCATCGCCGTGCCGACCGACCTCCACGCCGAGATCGCGCTGCCCTTCCTGCAATCCGGCGTCCCGGTGTTGGTGGAAAAGCCGATGGCGCGCAGTCTCGCCGAAGCGGACGAGATGATTGCAGCGGCCGCGAAGGCGGACGCGACCCTGGCGGTGGGGCAGACGGAACGCTTCAATCCGGCCGTCGCCGCGTCGAGGCCGTTCCTGACCGATCCGCGCTTCATCGAAGTCCACCGCCTCGGCACGTTTCCCGAGCGCAGCCTCGACATCGACGTCGTCTTCGATCTGATGATTCACGATCTCGACGTCGTGCTGTCGATCGTGCGCTCGGAGGTGGAGTCGATCGACGCCGTGGGCGTGCCCGTGCTCACCTCGCGTGTCGACATCGCCAACGCGCGACTCCGCTTCGCCAACGGCTGCATCGCGAATCTGACGGCCAGCCGCATCAGCCGGGATCGCGTGCGCAAGATTCGCTTCTTCCAGCCGGCGTCGTATCTCTCGATCGACTACGCCGCGCAAAAGGTGGAACAGTACCGGCTCGAAAAGGGCAGCGGGCCGATGCCGTCGATCGAGGGCGACGACATCGACGTCTCCGCAGAGGAGCCGTTGAAGCTCGAGCTGGCGGACTTCGTCGACGCCGTCGTCTCGCGCCGCGCGCCGACCGTCACCGGCGAGCAAGGCCGTCGTGCGCTCGCCGTCGCGCAGGCGATTACGGATAAAATGGCCCGCGACGAAATGCAACCACGAAAACACGAAGGCACGAAGACGACATAGATGTACGAAGACCTCGACGCTTTTCTCGCCGACCTCGACAAGCGCAACCTCCTCGCGCGCATTGCGGAGCCTGTCAGCCCGGACCTCGAGATCGCCGCCGTCACCGACCGCGCGTGCAAGTCGCCGGGCGGTGGTCCGGCGCTCCTGTTTGACAAGCCGTCGGGCTTCGACATGCCCGTCGCGACCAACGTCTACGGTTCCAACGAACGGATGTGCCTCGCGCTCGGCGTGAAAACGCTCGACGATCTCGCCAACGAAATAGACGAGCTGATGACACCGCAGGTGCCCGAAGGCATCATGGATGCGCTGAAGATGCTGCCGATGGTCGGACGGCTGCGCGATCTGATGCCGAAGACCGTGAAGGACGCGTCGTGCCACGAGGTCGTGCAGAAGGGCGGGACGCTCGACGCCTTGCCGATCCTCAAATGCTGGCCCGAGGACGGCGGCCGGTACATCACGTTCCCGCTCGTCTTCACGAAAGATCCCGAGACCGGGGTGCGGAACATTGGCGCCTACCGCATGCAGGTGTTCGACGGCCGGACGACCGGCATGCACTGGCAGCGGCACAAGGGGGGCGCGCAGCACTACCGCGTCGCCGAGCGCCTGGGCAAGCGACTCGAGGTCGCTGTCGCGCTGAGCGCCGAGCCCGTCCTGCCGTACTGCGCGACCGCGCCGATGCCGGAAGGACTCGACGAGCTGCTGCTCGCCGGCTTCCTCGCCCGACGTCGCATCGAGCTGGTCAAGTGCATCACCGTCGACCTCGAAGTGCCCGCGAGCTCGCACATCGTGCTCGAAGGCTACGTCGATCCGGGCGAGCGGCGCCGTGAAGGACCGTTTGGCGATCACACCGGCCTGTATTCACAGCCCGACGACTATCCCGTCTTCCATCTCACGTGCATCACGCAGCGCAAGGCGTCCATTTACCTGACAACGGTCGTCGGCGTGCCGCCGATGGAGGACTACTACCTGGGCCTGGCGAGCGAGCGGATCTTCCTGCCGATAATCCGCAAGACGCTGCCCGAAATAGTCGACATGCATTTCCCGGCCGAGGGTATCTTCCACAACCTGGTGATCGTGTCGATCGACAAGCGCTATCCCGGCCACGCGCGCAAGATCATGAACGCCTTCTGGGGCCTCGGCCAATTGATGTTCTCGAAGACGATCGTCGTCGTCGACAAGGACGTGAACGTCCATGACCTCAGTCAGGTCGCGTGGATCGTCGGCACGCACATGGATCCGCTGCGCGACGTGCAAATGACGAAAGGTCCGGTCGACGATCTCGACGATGCGGCCGACCTTCCGGCGTACGGCGGGAAGATGGGCATCGATGCCACGAAGAAGTGGGCGTCGGAAGGCTACGCGCGCACGTGGCCGGCCCGCGTGTCGACGACGGACGCCGCCGGCCGTCGCGCGGTCGACATCTGGCAGCGAATTCGGCCCACCCGTTAATCCTCATCTCCATTCGTCAGGCCGCGAAGTTGACCGCCGTGGCGTTGGCGCCGCTGACGACGACGGCGACCCGCTCGCTGTCGGCCGGCCGATAGGCGCCTGACAGCAGCGCCGCGAACGCGGTCGAGCCGCCAGGCTCCGCCACCAGCCGCAACCCCTCCCAGAGCGTTCGCTGCGCGCGCCGAATGTCGTCGTCGCTCACCAGCACGACGCGATCGACGTGCGCCTGCGCGATCGGGAACATCAGCGATCCGACGCGCTTGGGCGCCAGCGAATCGGCGGCGACGCTGCCGGTCGCGGCGTCCACGGGCTCTCCGGCCGTCAGCGCCCGTGCAGGGTCGGCGCGCCCTCCGGCTCGACGGCAACGACTCGCGTGGCGGAGCCGTACCACGCCGCAATCCCGCCGATCAGTCCGCCGCCGCCGACGGCGACGAGCACCGTGTCGAGCTCGGGCGCCTGCCGCGACAGCTCGAGGCCCAGCGTTCCTTGTCCGGCGATCGTCTCGATCTGATCGAAGGCGTGGATCGGCATGGCGCCGGACGTCTGGCTCCATTCGATGCTCGCGGCGAGCGCCTCCGCGTACCGGTCACCGATGACGGTCAGGTCCGCTCCGTACGCGCGGATGCGCTCGATCTTCGCGGGGGAGGAGACGGTCGGCACGAAAATCCGCGCGGGCCTCCCGAGCCGCATCGCCGCGTACGCGACAGCGGCGCCGTGGTTGCCGCCCGACGCGGCGACGACGCCGGCTTCCGGCGGATGGCGAAGGAGGAGATTGGCAAAGGCGCCTCGCGTCTTGAATGAGCCGGCGTGCTGCAGGTGTTCGAGCTTGAGCGTGAGGGCGAACGGCGGCAGCCCGAAGTCGGCGCCGCTCACCTCCACCACCGGCGTCATCCGGATGTACGACCTGATGACGGGGTAGACGCGTTCGATGTCGGACCGGTCGACGGCCAGGCGCATTCGGGCGCCGATCTTGACATACACTTCGTTAGATGGCAAATTGGCGAATATGCTATCTTCCGCCGCGCGCAAGGCGCTCGCGAACGACCGCCGATTGGATATTCTGAACTGGCTGAAAAAGCCGCGGGCGCACTTCCCTCCGCAGACCGACGGGGATCTGGTCCGGGACGGCGTCTGCAGCGTCTTCATCGCGCACAAGCTCGGCGTGAGCCAGCCGACGGCCAGCGAGCACCTGCGGATCCTCTCGCACGCCGGCCTCCTGCGCGCGAAGCGAATGAAACAGTGGACGTTCTACACGCGCGACGAAAAGAAGATCGCCGAAATCAAGCGCGCCCTCCGGGCGGCGTTCTAGACGGTCGAGGAGTTCTGATGTCGGAACTTTTCCAGTCCGTGTTCGGCGAACGCGGCGCCCACGCGCGCAGCGCGTTCGGCGTCGCCCAAATCCCGCTGGGATGCTGCGTGGAGATCGATCTCGTCTGCGAACTGGCGACCCGACCGGCGATGATCCATACTCTGGACACTCGGCTTGTTCTTCGGCCCAACGGTGTCGTAAGCTCGGATCCAGTGCCAGCCTGGGATCGGCGCTCGCCGGGCGTGAGCGCACCACACTTTTGTCACAGGACCGTCGTCTAAGTTGACACTGCCGTTTCATGTCCATGGATAGTCGTTCGCACCGGCTCGGTTTGTCTGCCGCCGCCGCCCTCCTGGCGTCCGCGCTCGCACTGACCGCACAACGCACTGACGTCGCTGCCCAATCCAATACGGTGAAGTTGACGACCGTGCTCGCGGATCTCGTGCAGGCCGTGCCGCAAACACCAGCCGCCGCGCCCGCGCCTGGGCTCGCTGCGGCGCCTGCACCCGTGATGTCCTTCGATGCGCTCCCCAGATCCGTACAGGACGCGATCGCGGGCAGGTGGCTGCGCATCGACCAGAACAACGCCGCGCAGGTCTACGTGCTGGTGGAGGCGGTCACGGACGAAGTCGTCGGCCAGTTGGCCGCGGCGGGAGCGACGATTGAGATTCGCGATGCCGCGCGGCGTCGCGTGCAGGCTCGTGTGCCCGTGGACCGATTGCAGATCGTGGCCGCACTGCCGGTGGTGAACGAGATCCGGTTGCCGACCTACGCGCGCCATCGGGCCGGCGCCGCGATAAGTGAAAGCGACTCGAGAAGGGCGTGTTCGACAGCAACTGCACGACGTGCGGCGGCGTGACGGACGGGCCGATGTCGATGGGCGACTTGCCGGCCTCCTCGGGAACGCGCAACTCGAGCGGCGTGCTCATTTCGTCGATCGGCGGCATCGTCGGCCGCTCGTTCCAGGCGAACGGCGATCTCGAAGGCCTGCCGCCGTCGACGCCCGCGTGCGGTTTTGCCGGCGCCGGCGCCGAAGGGACGGCGATTCTGGAAATCGTGCACGACCTGGCGCCGTCGGCGAAGCTATCGTTCGCCAACTTCGACACCGATCTGGCGTTCACGCAGGCCGTGAACTTTCTCGCGGCGTCGAACGACGTGGTGCTCGACGACATCGGCTTCTTCGGCGTCCCGTTCGACGGCACCAGCCTGGTCTCGAGTACGACGGCGGCGGCGCTGAACAACCCGGCGTTTCCCATTCGGGCCTACTTCACGTCGGTCGGCAACGACGCCGACGAGCACTACTACGGCGCCTACACGAATTCCGGCGTGGACGGTTCGACGGTGAGCGGCATCGTCAATCCGGGCAAACTGCACTTGTTTCAACGGACCGCGGACACGACCGACGTGCTCGGCCTCGGTTCGCAGCCGTACAACCTCATCGCACTGCCGCAGAATGGCGAAGTCGCGATCTTCCTGAGCTGGGACGATCCGTTCGGCGCCTCGCGCAACAACTACGATCTCTATCTCGTGCAGCAGAGCACCGGACGCGTCGTCGCCAGCAGCACCGACGCGCAGAACGGCCGGCAGGATCCGACGGAGTTCATCGACTACGTCAACCGCGGCAGCCAGGATTTCTTCCGCGTCGTCCTTCAGAACGTACGGGACGCCGCGCAGCCGAAGAACCTCAATCTGTTTTCGTTTCAACCGGAGTGCGCCGGCGGCGGCCCGCTGCTTTTGACGGCCGGCCGGCACGAACGCCACAACTACAACACGGCCACGCGCAGCGTCTCGGCGCAAAGCGACGCCGGCGGCTCGCCGGTCAGCGTCATGGCGGTCGGCGCCATTTGCTCGGCGTCGCCGGGGGCCGCGGCGAGGTTCGGGACGACGACGCCGAACGAATCGTGTCTGGACACCTCGAACTCGACGGCGGAGTTTTTCAGCAGCCGCGGGCCGACGCTCGACGGCCGCGTGAAGCCTGATATCTCGGCGATCGACGGCGTGGCCGTCACGGGCTCCGGCGGATTCGGCAGTCCGTTCTTTGGCACGTCGGCGACGGCGCCGGCGATGGGCGGCGTGGCGGCCGTCGTCCTGCAGGGCGCGCCGTGCCTGCTCAGCCGCTCCTCGACGACCATCGACGCCGCGTCGGCGCGCAGCACGCTCCGAAATCTTCTGGTGAAAACCGCCGATCGTCTGGGCGATCCAATTCCGAACAACATTTTCGGCGCCGGACGCGTGAACGCGTTGACCGCGGTGCAGTCCACGCTTCCGATCTGGAGGGGATCGGCGACGCTGTCCGCCGACGGCAACGTCGCGAGCGGCGCGACCCTCACGCCGGCGCAGCTAGGATTCTCCGATCCCAACCAGTGTGCCCTCACCGCGCTCAGTTGGACGGGCGGATGCGGCACGTCGCCCGGCGCCACGATGACGTGTCCGTTCGGCGGCTCGGCCGTCACCGTGGCCGCCACCAATAACGGCTTCGGCTTCTCGGACACGCACGACATGACCGTGATCGTGACGACCTTCGCGGCGGTCGTGTCGCCGAACACGGCGACGTTGACCGCCGGAAAGTCCGCGAGGTTCACCGTCACGCTGACGCCGCAAGTCGGTCCGTTCAGGACCCCGATTACGCTCGCGTGCAACAGCACCACGTTGCCGCCGCAGGCGTCGTGTTCGTTCAATCCGCCGACCGTCACCTTGGGCCCGAACGCGGCGAGTGCGACCTTGACGCTGACGACGGCGGCCGCTGCGCCGGCGCCGACGCTCAGACGCGGCGATGAAGCGGGCGGCCGCCGGCCGCCGTTTGACTTCCCGCCGCTGCGTCCAGCGCCCTCGATGCTGCTGTGGCCCTTCGCGGCGTCGGTCGTCTGGCTCGCGTTGCGACGGCCGGTCCGGCGGCGCGCGGCGGCCGCGGCGGTCTGCGCCCTGACAGCGGCGGGCGTGCTCGGTCAGGCAGTCTTCAGCGGCGTGCCCGCGTCCGCCGCGATGGCGGCGGGCATCGCGCTGTTTCCCTCGAGTCTCACATTCGATTCGCAAGTCGTCGGCACCACGTCGCCGGCGCAGTTGGTGTATCTGACGAACGTCGGCGCCGACGCCTTGACGATTGCGACCGTGACGGCCAACGGCGACTTCAGCCAGACGAATACATGCGGCAGCTCGGTTGATCCCGGCGCGAGTTGCACGATTGCCGTCAGCTTTGCGCCGACCTCGGCCGGAGCGCGCACGGGTACGTTGACGCTCGTCGACGGCGCCGCCGGCAGTCCCCACACCATCACGCTGTCCGGGACCGGCGGGGTGGTGCCGAGCAGCGGAACGCCGGCCGGAACCTACGTGGTTGGCGTCGGTGGAACGGCCGGCTCGCTGACGAACACCGCCGCCTTGACGCTGACGGTACAGTAAAGACCGCGATGAAAAAGATCCTCACCGTCGTTCTCAGTGCGACCCTGCTGATGGGCGCGTGCGGCGACCCAACGCCTCCAGCCGCGCCGACGCCGGTGACGCCGACGACGACGGAAACGTTCACTGGCACGTTGCTGCTGGCGGGGAACAACATACACACCTTCACGGTGTCGCAAGTCGGCGGTGTGAAGGTCAGTCTGACGAGCGTGTCGCCCAGCGCGGCGGTCGGCATCGGCGTGGGCACGCCCAGTACAGCGACCGGCACCTGCCTGCTGCTCGGCGACCTCACGGCCGTCGGAGGACCGAGCATCCAGATGTCCGGCACGGCGACGGTCACGGGAACGTTCTGCGTGGCTGTTTTCGACGTGGGCAACCTCGTCGAAAGCGTGACCTACACCATCACGGTGCTGCACTCGTGACGACGCGAGGTGGAGCCCACGCGCTGGCGCTCGGGCTGGCGCTGGCGGCGATCGCGTGCAGCAATGGCAGCAGCAACAGCAGCTCATCGACGGCCAGCACCACCGCGCCCACCGCCACGCCCTCTACGGAAACGTTCACGGGGACGGTCGCCGTGAAAGGCAATGACCCGCATACGTTTACGGCCTCCGCAACAGGCACCGTCACCGTGACGCTGACGGCGGCCGGACCTCCCTCCACGATCGTGATGGGCGTCGGCATCGGCACGCCGAACGGTGCCGCGTGCGCGTTGCTGTCCGGCGCCTCGACCAGCACGGCCGCCGGCGCCGGCCCGGCTCCCGGTATCATCACCGCGGGATCGTACTGCGTCGTCGTCTACGACGTCGGCAATCAAACGGCGCCCGTGACCTATACGGTGACCGTGAGTCATCTGTAACGCTGAACGCCGGATGCCAGTTTCAGATCGAGAGCTCGCCAGTCTCGCGGCCACGCACGACATCATCAGCGTCGGCATGCTCGCCGACGATGTGCGCCGCCGCCACCACGGATTGCAGACGACGTTCGTGCGCGTCGCCGACGTGTCGGCGGACGTCGATGCGCCGGTGTCCGTTCCGGCCGCCGCCGGCGAAGTGCGCGTCGTCGGCACACCCGCGAGTCGCGCGGCGGCCGTCGAGCGCGTGAGACAGGTCGCCGCGACCGCGCCGGGCATCGCGCTGTCCGCGTTCTCGCTGAGCGACCTCGAGGAGCTGGCCGCGCGTGAACACGTCCCGCTCCGCGCGGTGCTCGAGGAACTTCACGCGGCAGGCCTTGATCTCGTGGCCCAGGCGCCGGTTGATCGGTTGCGTCATGCGCGTCGCTCGATCGAAGAAATCAACATCTCCGGTCTCGTGCTCGCCCGACTGACGGTCGACCAAACGTCCTCGGCCGATCCGCTGCCGTTCCTCAAGAGTGTCGTCGAGCTGCAGCGCGCGGTCGCCGTGATCCGCGCGTTCGCGCCGTTGCCGCGCCGGATCAACGCCGCGGTCCCGACGACCGGTTACGAGGACGTGAAGCGGGTGGCGCTCGCGCGGATTGTGGTGGACGCCGTGCCGTCGATCCAAGTGGATTGGTCGCTGTACGGGCCCAAGCTGGCCCAAGTCGCGTTGACGATGGGCGCCGACGACGTGGACGGCGTGTCCGCGGAAGGGGAGTCGACCGAGGGCCGGCGCCGCGCGCCGCTCGAAGAGATTCGGCGAAACATCCGCGCGGCGGGGCAGGAGCCGGTCGAGCGCAACGGCCGTTTCGAGGTTCGCGGGTGAGGACTCCGAGACGAACGGAGGGCACGGAGACGATGAGCCACGGAGACACGGAAACACGGAGAGGAATTGTTCTCTCGGTGTGCTCGCGGTGAAGCAGATCCGCCTCGGCGCGGTCGGCTACCTTAACGCACGCCCGCTGGTGTACGGCCTCGAACGTGTCCCTCGATTCGCGCTTCGTTACGACCTGCCGTCGGATTGCGCGCGTCTGCTGCACGGCGCCGCGATCGACATCGGGCTGATTCCGTCCATCGAGTACTTGCGCGGCGGTCCGTACTGCATCGTGCCGGACCTGAGCATCGCGTCGCGCGGGCCGGTGGCGTCCGTGGCGTTGTACACGACCAGGCCGATGGCGGACGTCCGGTCGATTGCGATGGACACGAGCTCGCGCACGTCCGTCGCCCTGGTGCGCGTGTTGTGCGCGCGGCTCTTCAAGATCCAGCCGGCGCTCGAATCGCGCGGTCCTGATTTGGAGGACATGCTGGCGCACTGCGACGCGGCGCTCATCATCGGCGACAACGCGCTGCTCGTGGATCACGCGACGGTCCGCGTGCCCTCAGCCATTAGCCCTCAGCCCTTGATTGAAAAGATCGATCTCGGCGCCGTCTGGACCACCATGACTGGCTTGCCCTTCGTCTACGCGTTCTGGGCGGGGCGACCGGGCGCCATCGACGCGCGCGGCGTTGAGGCGCTGACACGTGCGCGCGACGCCGGGATCCACGAGGCGGACGCCATTGCGCGGGCCTACTTCCCGGACTCGCCGGCGCGTCAAGCCGTCGGCGCGCGTTACCTGCGGGATAATATCAAGTACTATCTTCGAGACGAGGAGCGGACCGCGCTCGAAGCCTTCTATCGCTATGCGGCCGAGAGCGGCGTCGTGCCCGACGCGGGCAGGCTTCGGTTCTTTTGAGGCGGGTCCGAAAGGACCCGCCCTACAACTGTAGAAAGGACCCGCCCGGTGGCTGTAGGCCGGGTCTGGCAGCTGTAGGCCGGGTCCTTTTGGACCCGGCTCGACGCCCGGCGGCTGTAGGCCGGGTCTGGCAGCTGTAGGCCGGGTCCTTTTGGACCCGGCTCGACGCCGGTGGCTGTAGGCCGGGTCCTTTTGGACCCGGCTCAACAATGATGATCGATCGAATCGCCGAAAAAGTCCGGGCAGGAGAGCGCCTCAGCGGAGACGAGGCGCTCGAGTTGTACCGGAACGCGCCGACCGCGTTGCTGGGCCGGCTCGCGGACGCGATCCGCGCGCGCAAGCACGCGGACGGCATCGTCTCGTACATCATCGACCGCAACGTCAACTACACGAACGTCTGCGTCGCGAAGTGCAACTTCTGCGCGTTCTATCGGCCCGTCGGATCGCCTGAGGGGTACGTGCTGGGCTTCGACGAGCTCTTCCGAAAAATCGACGAGACGATCGCCGTCGGCGGCGTCCAGTTGCTGCTGCAGGGCGGCCACAACCCCGATCTCCCGTTGACGTGGTACGAAGATCTGTTTCGCGCGATCAAGCGGCGCTACCCGTCGTTCAAGCTCCACGCGTTGTCGCCGCCTGAAGTCATCCACCTCTCACGGCTGTCCCAGCTGCCGGTGCCGACGATCATCGATCGGCTGATCACGGCGGGCCTCGACAGCATCCCGGGCGGCGGCGCGGAGATTCTCGTCGACCGCGTGCGGAGGCTCTTGCACTGCGACGGCAAGGCGACGGCGGATGAGTGGCTGGGCGTCATGCGCCACGCGCACCACGCCGGCTTGCGGACGACGGCGACGATGATGTACGGCACGGTCGAGACCGACCAAGAGCGCCTCGAGCATCTCCTGCGTCTGCGCGCGCTCCAAGATGAGACCGGTGGCTTCACCGCGTTCATCACGTGGAGCTATCAGCCGGATCACACCGAGCTCGGCGGCCGCGAGGCGACGGGCGTGGAGTACCTCCGCACGCTGGCGATCGCCCGGCTCGTGCTGGACAACGTCGACAACCTGCAGGCGTCCTGGGTGACGCAAGGCGGCAAAGTTGGACAGCTGAGCCTCGCGTACGGCGCCAACGACATGGGCAGCGTGATGATCGAAGAGAACGTCGTCCGCGCGGCCGGCGCCAGCTACTGCATGGACGAAGTCGAGATCGTTCGCAACATCGAGGACGCCGGCTTCGTCGCCAGGCGCCGCAGCATGCACTACGAGATCCTCGGCGACCCGATCTTCCGCGAGCGCGAGGTGCCGCGGATGCTCGAGCTCGCGACGGCGCGCGCGGCAGGCGACACCAGCGTGCCCGAGGAGCTCCTCAACTATCCCGCCCGCAGTCGCGCCGGCAAACAGCGGCGCGTCATCCCGAATTGATTCACTACCACGCGGCGTGGATCGTTCCCGTGAGCGACCCGCCGATGCGGGACGCCTGGATCGCGGTCGACCGGGGCCGTATCGCCGCGCTGTCGCGGCGCGGGCCGACCGACGGCTCGCGCGAGGTCGATCTCGGTGACGTCGTCGTGCTGCCTGGGCTGGTCAACGCCCACACGCATCTGGAGCTGTCGTACTTGCGCGACGAAATCCCGCCCGCGTCGCAGTTCGTGTCGTGGGTCCGCCAAGTGATCAAGACCAGACGAAATCATCCCGATCCCAAGGCGCCCGCGATCCTCGAGGCGGTCGACCGCGCGCTGGCTGAATCGGTGGCGTGCGGCACGGCGATCGTCGGCGAGGTCAGCAACACGCTTGTCACGTTCGATCCGCTGACCAGAAGCGACGTGGCGGCGGTCGTCTTTTACGAGTTGATCCGATTCAACGCCGACGATCCGCAGGGGATCGTCGAGCGCGCGCGCGGCGAGCTTGACGCGCTGGCGCCGACCGACCGCGTCCGCGCCAGCCTGGCGGCGCACGCGCCGTATTCGGTCGCGCCGCTGATGTTACGAGCGATTCGCCAGGACGTGGACCGGGACCCGTTCCTGCCGTGCAGCGTGCACCTTTCCGAGTCGGTGGAAGAGATCGAGTTCATTCGCAGCGGCAGCGGACCCTGGCGCGCGCTGCTCGAAGAACTCGGCTCGTGGGATCCGTCGTGGGTGCCGCCGGGCGGGACGCCGGTCGAGTTTCTCGACGAGAGCGGCTTTCTCGACGCTCGCGTGCTGGCCGTCCACGGCGTCCAGATGACGCCCTCGGATCTGAGCCGGCTGGCCGCGCGCGGTACGACGCTCGTCACCTGTCCGCGCAGCAACGGCCATACCGGCGCCGGCGCGCCGCCGCTGGTCGAGTTCTACGAGTCGGGCGTGCCGGTGGCGATCGGGACCGACAGCCTGGCGAGCGCGCCGGACTTGAACGTCTTTGCGGAGCTCGCGACGATGCGCGCGCTGGCGCCGTCGGTGCCGGCGGCCACGCTGATTGAGAGCGCGACACGCGTCGGCGCGCGCGCGCTCGGGTTCGACGGCGATTACGGCACCATCGAGCCCGGAAAGTACGCGCGGCTGATTGCCGTCACGCTGCCGTCGACGAGCATTGATGTGGAAGAATACCTGGTCAACGGGATTGGACCGGAACAGATACGATGGATTGAAAGTTAAACTGAAAAGAGAAAAGTTAAAACTTCGGACTTCAGTTTTCAGTTTTCTGTTTTAAGTTTTGAGTTTATGTTGCTGTCCCGTCTCAGTACCTACGGTTCTTTCGTCCGATTCAGCCATTCCGTGTTCGCGCTGCCGTTCGCCCTGGCCGGAGCGCTGCTGGCGGCGCGACGCACGCCGCTGACGTGGGCCGTCGCCGGATGGATCCTCGTCGCGATGGTCGCGGCGCGTAGCGCGGCCGTGGGGTTCAACCGGCTCGCCGACGCGCGGCTCGACGCGTTGAACCCACGCACGACGAATCGCGAGCTGCCGCGCGGCGCGATGACCGCGCGCGAGGCCACGGCGTTTGTGACGGTCGCCTCCCTTGTGTTCGTCACCGCCGCCTGGCGACTCAGTCCAGTCTGCCTAGCCCTGTCGCCCGTGGCGCTCGCGATTGTGTTCTGGTACTCGCTGGCCAAACGCTATACGACGTGGACGCAGTTGTTCCTTGGACTCGCGATGGCCGTCGCGCCAGTCGGTGGATGGCTGGCCGCCGGCGGACGGGGTGGAGGGGAACCATGGCTGCTCGCGGCCGCGATTGGCGCGTGGGTCGGGGGCTTCGACGTCCTGTACGCGTGCCAGGATCTCGAGTTCGATCGCGCGCACGGATTGCGGTCCATCCCGGTGCGCTTTGGCGTCCCCGCGTCACTCGCCATCTCGCGTCTGATGCACGTGGTCGCCGTGACGTGTCTGGTGGCGCTCGCGTGGGTGGCGCCGCTCGGGACGGTGTACGTGGTCGGCGTCGCGTTTGTGGCCGGCATGCTGGTGTACGAGCAGTCGCTCGTGCGCGCCAACGACTTGTCGCAGGTCAAGCGTGCGTTCGATCTCAACGGGTATGTGGGGATTGTGTATCTCGTCGCGCTCATCGTGGCGCTCTATGGCCCGTGGAGATCCTGACGTGACCGCGCGACCGTCGATCGCCTTCGCCATTACTGGCGCCAGCGGCGCCGTGTATGCGACGCGGACGCTCGCCGCGCTCCTCGCGCGCGGCGCACACGTCGAGCTCATCGTGTCCGACTACGGCCGTCGTCTGCTGCACGATGAGATCGGGGATGAGGCGTCAGTGGAGCGGCTCATCCCGTTCCTC
>JACPZV010000020.1 GCA_016195295.1 Acidobacteriota bacterium | reverse complement strand
ATCTCCTCTGTTTTTGCGACGTACGCCTGTGCCTCGGCCGGCGGCGCCAGCGGAACCACCGTCTCCACGTAGCCGAAGATGGACGCCTGGAGAGCGTAGTAATCTTTTTGTGTGATCGGATCGAACTTATGGTCGTGGCAGCGCGCGCAGTTGACCGTCAGGCCGAGGGTGCCTTTGCCGATCGTCCCCAGAATCTCGTCGAGATAGTCGTACCGGCGCTCCGGATTGTCTTTTTCCCGGAACAGCACGCGCGGCCCCGCGCGGAGAAATCCGGTGGCGATGAGGCTGTCCTCGGTCTTGCCGTCCATCTCATCGCCGGCGATCTGTTCGGTCAGAAAAACGTTGTAGGGTTTGTCCGAGTTGAACGCACGAATCACGTAGTCGCGATAGCGCCACGCGTTGGGCCGGTGGACGTCGTATTCGAAGCCTCCCGAATCGGCATAGCGCGCGACATCGAGCCAGTGACGGCCGTACCGTTCGCCGTAGTGCGGCGAGGCCAGCAGTGTGTCGACGAGGCGCTCCCACGCGTCCGGTCTCGAATCGGCCATGAACTCGGCGACCTGGCCGGGCGAGGGAGGCAGGCCGAGCAGGTCGAGGTACGCTCGACGCACGAGCGTGAGCCGGTCGGCCCGCGGCGCTGGCGTCACACCGCGCTCGACTCGCGTCTTGTGGAGGAAGCGATCGATGGGGCTCGTGAAATCCGCGCCGCCGACGCCGGGGACGGGCGTCTGTACAGGCAGCTTGAACGCCCAATAGTTGCGCTCCTCGGCGGTGAGCGGCCGGTTCAGCAACGTGGCCGGCGCTGGCGCGGACGCGGCCGCCGTCATTACAACGTTGGCGTCCCAGTTCGCGCCTTCGTCAATCCACTTCTTCAACGCCGCGATGTCGGGCGCCGCGAGCGGCATGCCTTGCATCGGCATCGCCGGTCGATCGAGTCCCGCCACCATCCGGTAGAGCCGGCTGCGATCGGCGTCTCCGGGCACCAGCACGACGCCCTTCGCGCCGCCAGTCAGCGCGCCTTCGCGCGTGCTCAAGTCGAGCCGTGACACCTGCAGTTGAGAGTTGTGGCACGACAGGCAGTTCTTCTCGAGGATCGGCCGGATATCGCGATCGAAGGTGACCGAGGATGGAGAGGTGGACTGCGCCGGTCCCTGCGCCGACGACCACGTCGCCGCGAACGGCGCGACAGCGAAACCCAGTCCGATGGCGACAAGCGCTTCTCGAATCGGCACGCGGCCTCCGGAATGTTGATGGGCCCCCGGGAATCACGCCGAGTTGGACGCGAATTATGTCACAAACGGCTGACCTTGCGACCAGTCGTCTGGAGATTCTCGCCCGTCGTCGAGAACCCTACCAGAGGCGTGACACGCCGTACGCGTCGAAGACGCTGTCGTTGCTCACGAGCGTCAAATCCTCGAGTTGGGCCTGTGCGATCAACACTCGGTCGAATGGATCGCGATGTTCGCCGGGGAGACGGCCGGCCCGCTGCGCGTGCAGCATCGTGATATCGAGCGACGAGAATCCCTGAGAAGAAACCGACCCGACAACGTCCGCGGCCACAGCGGTGGCGCCTGGCAGCTTGCCGAGGCGGGCCTTCGTCGTAATTTCCCAGGCCGACGCCGCACTCACGACGATGGTGTTGTCTTCGTCGCCGATCGCCGCACGCGCCTTTTTGGACAGACTCCGGTCGCCGTCGAGCCACCAGAGCAACGCGTGCGTATCGAGCAGCAGCCGCACGTTACTCCCAGCGATTGAGCTCGTCGGGCGGCAGCGGCTCGAAGAACGCCGGCGTCACTTTCGCGCGGCCGCGCATCGCGCCGAACCGGCGCTGCGGCGGCGTCGAGCGTACCGGGGTGAGCCGAACGATGGGAGTCTTACCGCGTGCGATGACGACTTCCTCGCCGGCCTCGGCCCGCTCGAGGAGCTTCGAGAGATGCGTCTTGGCGGCGTGGACCGAATGGACTTTCTTCACACGCAGATATTAGCTAACTCCAATTAGCTAAGCAAGCGATGGACCTGCCCGTCCAGGCCATCACGAGCGAGGCCCTTGTCCCTGGCGTAAAGACACAGTATCTTTACAGCATGACCTCAAGACTGGTGAACGTCCGGCTCGATGGGGCGCGGCTGCGGAAAGCACAGAGGCTGCGAGAGAGCGGCGTCGCCCTGTCCGATCTGGTGCGCGAAGCCATTGACGAGCGCTTCGAGGAACTGGCGGAATCGGGAACCGCACGGGACCTCGGCGCCGTCATGAAGCGGATCTTCGAGCAGTACCCTGATCCGCCCGACCTGCCACCACGCGGATACAACGTGCACGACCGGCACGCGGCGCGCGGCGCGATCGTCGGGAAGCTCCGACGCGGGCGGCGATGATCCTGATCGACACCACGCCTCTGGTGGCGCTGTGTGATGCCCGGGACTCACGGCATCGAGTCGCGTTGAGGGACCTGAACGCCCTCGCGCCGGCGAGGCTCGTCGTGTGCGAAGCGGTCCTCATGGAGGCTTGCTTTCTTCTGCCGAGGGGTGCTCAGCGCCGCAGGCTTCGAGCGGCGCTCGATCAGTTGCACGTTGCCGCGGTTTCGCGCGCCGATGACCATTCGTTCTGGCTCGACGTGCTTGACTGGCTGGCCAAGTATGCCGACCACGAGCCTGATTGGGCCGATGGATGTCTCGCGGTGCTGTCCGGGCGCGACGCAAGCCTGAAAGTGTGGACGTACGACCGCGAGTTCCGCACGACGTGGCGACGTCCCGACGGAACGGCGATTCCGATGGCCGTCAGCGGACGCTGAACCCGCGCGTCTACGGCTGGCGCGGCGGCGGGCTCGGGTGAATCAGCGGCGGTTGCCGTCCGGGAGGCGCTTCCGGAACCGTGCCGCCCAGCTTGAACGTCCAGAGAAAGTCGCCGCGCGGAGACAGCAGGATGTTGTTGCCGCCCGCCATCACCGCGACATACTGCTCGCCGTCTGCTTCGAATGTCGAGACCGGTCCGTTGGCGCCCGCCCCGGTCTGGAATTTCCACAGTTCCTCGCCGTTCCTGATGTCGTAGGCGACAAGGTTGCCGTCGGACTCGCCGTGAAAGATCAGTCCGCCGGCGGTGCTCAAGAGCCCGCTGCCTGTGCCCATCGGGTACGTGGTCTGCTTTTGCCAGACGATCTTGTTGGTCGCCGGGTCCATGGCCGTCAGCGTACCGGATCGCTGTGCGCCAGGCGGGTGCCTGTCGTCTCGTCGATCTCATCGTACTTGGACGTATACACCGTGCTCATGACGCTGGCGGGGGTGTACGCGGGGGTGGTCTGCGGACTGAGCGTCATCGGCGCCCACGCATTGCCGCCTGAACTGCCGGGAAAGATCAGGACCGGTTTGTCCCAGAACGGCGTGAAGAGGCAGCCTTGTTCAAAGGAACCGAGCGGTTCCGGACACAGCGGGACAAAGCGATCGCCGACGGGAAACGGCTGCGTCGCGGCGCTCTTGATTCGCGCTTCCTGACGGACGGCCTGCTCTTCGACGCCGATGAGCGGTTTGCCGTTCGTCCGGTCGAGAATGTACAGAAAGCCGGTCTTGCCCGGGTGCAGAAGGACCTTGCGAGGTCTCCCCCTATAAGTAATGTCGGCCAGCACCGGCGGCGAGGCGGCGTCGTAATCCCAAAGATCGTGATGGACTTCCTGGAAGTGCCACTTGTAGGCGCCCGTCTTGAGATCGAGCGCGAGGATTGAGGCCGTGAAGAGGTTGTCTCCGCCACGCAGCCGGCCGTCCGTGTCTGGACCGGCGTTTCCCACGCCGACGTAGATCATCCCGAGATCGGGATCGAGCGCCACGTGATTCCACACGCCGCCGCCCCATCGG
>JACPZV010000099.1 GCA_016195295.1 Acidobacteriota bacterium | reverse complement strand
TGATCGAGCGCCATCGCATCGAGCGCTTGGGCAGCGCCGGCGACCGCTACGCGCGCGACCGCCGGAACTGGGACGCCGAGTTCATCACCTCGGCGGGCTTGTTCGGCGGCGCTCCGTCGACGCTCGCGGCCGCGCCGAATGGGTCGGCGCCCGCTGCGCCCGCGCCGCCGGCACGTGCCGCGGCGAGCGCCAGCACGCCGGAGACCATCGACGTCGGCGCGCTCATCGCCGAAGCCGCGCGCGATCTCAGCGATTATCAGCGACTGACGGCCGAGGGGAAGCTCGGCGAAGCCGGGCAGAAGCTCGAGGCGTTGAAGGCCGCGCTCGAGCGACTGAACCGAGCGCGGCGCTGAAGAGAATAACCACGAAGGACACGGAGGAAAGGAGGAAGAAACCACAGGCACAGATTCCCCAACAAGGGTCTTCCCCTCCGTGTCCTCAGTGTCCTCCGTGGTAAATTACTTCTGCGGTACCCGTTCCGCGAACGTGATCACGTACCCGTCGGGATCCTCAATCGCGAACTCGCGCATCCCGTACCACTGCGTCACGATCGGCATCGTGATCTTCACGCGCGACTTCACGCTGTCGTGAAAGGCGTCGATCCCGACCATTTCAATAAAGAGCGTACCTGTCGCGCCGATCGGCTTCCCGGCGAATGCCGGGTACTCCGTCACGGCCGTCGCGGCGTCGTTGAAGAAGATCTCGAGCGTGTCGAGCATTCCATTCGTGACCGATGCGAACACGAACGGCGACTGCTCGGGCACGGTCATCCCGCGTGTAAAGCCGAGCGTGTCGACGTAGAAGGCGAGACTGCGTTCGACGTTGGCGACCAGGAGGTTGGGCGTGAGTTTTCTGAAATGAGGCATGGCACACCGTTCGTGTGTGCTCGCTGATGCCTACATCTACGACTCGGCGAGAACGAGAGCGCAGGTAGGGACCCAGACGTCAACCGGCGGGACCCGCTAGGTACGGCCGGAAGCTTAGCACGATATGCAGAAAGCGGGAATGTACCAAGGCAAGGCGCACGAGTAGAATGATTTCATGCGTTCGTGCATTCTTGCGTTCGTGCATCTCCTGATCGCGGCGTCGCTCCTGGCGCAAACGCCGTCGACCATTCCCGCGCCGTCCGACGTCGCCGCGCCGCCCTCCGACGCGACCAAGACGCCGTCGGGCCTCGCGACGAAAGTCGTCAAGGCGGCTAGCGGGAACGATCATCCCACCAAAGACGACATCGTGACCGTTCACTACACCGGCTGGAAAACCGACGGCACGATGTTCGACAGCTCGGTCGCGCGCAAGGCGCCGATGAGCTTTCGCGTGAGCGGCGTGATCGCCGGATTCAGCGAAGGCCTGCAGATGATGGTCGTCGGCGAGACGCGGCGTCTGTGGATTCCCGAGTCGCTCGCGTACAAAGGCCAACGCGAACCGAAGGGCATGCTCGTGTTCGACGTGGAGCTGCTCGGCATACCGAGCAAAGCGCCGGCGGATGTGAAAGCGCCGCCGGCGGACGCGATGAAAACCGCGAGCGGCTTGGCGTACAAAGTGCTCCAGCCGGGCATCAACGCGCGTCATCCGCGCGCCAACAGCGAAGTCACCGTGCATTACACGGGCTGGACGACGGACGGCAGGATGTTCGACAGCTCGGTCGTGCAGGGCAAGCCGGCGACGTTCTCGCTCGGCGGCGTCATTCCCGGGTGGACCGAAGGACTTCAGCTGATGGCCGAAGGCGGAAAGATGCGCTTCTGGATTCCGGCCAAGCTCGCTTACGAGGGACAGCCCAGCCGACCGCAGGGCATGCTCGTGTTCGACGTGGAGCTGATCAAGATCCAATAGAGGCGGGTGGGGCAGGTAGGTCAGGTAGGGCTGATAGGTGAAAGCTCACCGACCCGGCCCACCCGGCCTTCCCGTTCCGGTTACCCCGCCAGACCCACCCGACCTACCCGCCCCACCTGCCACACCCGCCCTTCCTGCCCCTTCCGCGATTCTTCGTATCGCGCGCTGGAAGCGATCGGCCAGCGGACGTCTAATCTCATCCGGCACGGGCCCGATGCGCGACCAGCTGGCCTGCGCCTGGCGCACGTCGTCTTCCGCGGCGCGCCATCGACTGGTGTCGTCGACTTTGCCGCCGATCGTGTTCGCCGCCAGCGCTTCCTTCAACATCGCCGCCAGGCGATCCGTCGGCGACAGCGCCAAGGCGTCCAGACTCCCCGCGGGTCCCGCGAGCGACTTCGCGAGATTTTCCATCCGCTGGACGAGGGTCTCCATGCGCTTGCGATTCGCGTCGGGATCAAGATCGGTGCCGCCGAACGCCGCCGGCCACCGCTTAATCACGCCGGCGAACGCGGCCGCGAAGCGCTGATCCAACGCGGCCGCGCGCTCGCGATCGACGCTACGCGCCACGAGCTCCTGCTGCCAGCGCCCGCGCAACACGCGCACCTTGGCCACGAGATCGGCGGGCGGCTCGTCGCTTGACGACTCCGGACTGGTGACTGGTGGCTGGTGACTGGCGACTGCTGCGCCCGCTAGCGCTTCCAGTTCGGCACAGATCGACTCGCGCGCCATCACGCGCTCGCCGCGCGTGATGTCGTGGCGCTGCGCGTATCGCAGGAAGAAACGGTCGCACGCGCCACGAAAGCGCTGCCACAACGCCTCGGATCGGCTCTTCTTCACCGGACCGATCGTTTTCCACTCGGCCTGCAGCCGTTTGATGTCGTTCGCGGTCGCCTCCCACTCGGTCGAGTCCGCGATGGCTTCGACTTTCACGCAGAGCGCTTCCTTTTTCGTCAGGTTCTCCGCCCACGCCGACTTGCGCCGGGCGAGATCGGCGTGGCGGCGGGAGAAGAAGCGATCGCAGGGGACGCGGAACCGCTCCCAGATGGCCTTCTCTTGACCCCGCGTGACTGGACCGATGGTCTTCCACTCGGCTTGCAGCTTCTTGATCTCGTCGGCGGTCTCAATCCACTTCGTGGAGTCCGCGAGGGCTTCCGCCCGCTCGCAGAGGGCGACCTTCTTGGCGAGATTCTCCGCGCGCTGCGCCGCCTCCGCGGCGAAGTGCGCTTCGCAGCGCGCCCAGACCTCGTCGTGCGCCGCCTTGAACCGTCGCCACAGCGCCTCGCCCTGCGCGCGCGGCACGTCGGCGGCCTGGCGCCACTGCGCCTGCAGGTCCCGGACGTGCCGCGCGATCTCCTCGGGATCCTCGACGCGCTTGAGCGCCTCCATCTTCTCGCAGAGCTGTTCCTGGATCCCCACGTTCGCCCAGCGCTGCCAGTCCGCAACGTCGCGCAGCTCCTGCACCTTGGTGGTCAGCGCGACGTGCAGCGCCTTCAGCCGGCGGAGCATGTCTTCGTAGTCGCGCTTGGACGGCAACGGCAGCTGCGGCATCGCGCCGAGCACGATCCGCAGATCTTTGAGCGCGCGCTCGCCGGCCTTGAGCGACAGATCGGCGCGCGTCGTCAGCGGCTCGATGCGTGTGATGAGCTGTTGGAGATGCACCAGCGCGTCGCGCCTGGCGCGTTGATCGGCCTCGTGCGCGGCGCTGTCGCGCGTCGTGAACGCCTCTTCCACCGTCGTGTAGCGCGCGACGAGATCCGCGTCGCCGATCGTCTCGCCG
>JACPZV010000098.1 GCA_016195295.1 Acidobacteriota bacterium | reverse complement strand
CGTCGAGCGTGAGCGCCGAGGGCTTGCCGTCGGTGATCATCACGATCTGGCGCATATCCTTCTTCTCCTGCGCCAGCAGGCGCTGCGCCAGAATCAGGCCGTCGCGCGTGTTGGTGTAGTAGGGGCCCACGCGCACGCGTCCGAGCTCGGCGAGCGGAATCTCCTCGGCCGAGTCGTGAAAGAGCACGACCTTCAACGCATCGCCCGGGTACTGCGTCTTGATCAGCTGCGCGAGCGCCAGCGCGACCCGCTTGGCGGGCGTGAAGCGATCCTCGCCGTACAGGATCATGCTGTGGCTGCAATCGAGCATGAGCACGGTCGCGCACGAGCTTTGATACTCGCCCTGGACGACCATGAGGTCCTCGCTCGTCACGTGGATTCTGCGAGAGGCTGGGGACTGGGGGCTGGTGGCTGAAGAACGGGGGCTGGAGGCTGGGGGCTGGGGGCTGGCGACCGCCAGCTCTCTCGCTTCACGTTGGACCGCGTTGAGCAGCGTGCTCGCCGGATCGAGATTCATGGTGTCGCCGAATTCGTACGGCTTTGGCGCGCCGGTGGTTTCGACGCCGGTGGCCTGCTCGCGCGTGTCGTGGCGGCCGAAGCTGCTCTTGCCGAGCGAGCCCAGCAGATCCCGCAGCGCGCGGTACCCGAGAAAATCGAGCGTCTTGTCGGTGACTTCGAACTTCACCTGGCCGGGTTGATCCTGGCCCGTCCCGCCGCGTCCCTGCCGATGCTGACGCTCGGCTTCGAGATCCGGCGGGGTTGAGATGTAGCCCTGTTCCGTCATGCGCTCGATGATCTGCTGGATTAATTCCTCGAGCTTCGATCGCGCCTCGGACTGGTCCGCATCCGCCGGATCCCCGAGCAGCCGATCGAGCGTTTCTTCGGGCAGCACGCCGCCGTTGAACAGCGCATCGAGAATGGCGTCGTGCAGCGCCTGCATCGTGCGATCCTCGTCGTCCATCGCGTACGGGCTGCCGAAGCCGCTCGAGAGGAGCAGATCGGAGAGCTTCGACACCAGATCCTCGAGGTCCAGATCGTCGAGCGCGTCGCCCGTGAATTTTGTATATCTGTACTTCATGGTTCAAGAGGCTGGAGGCTGGGGACTGGGGGCTGGAAGTGCTTTTCCAGCCTCTAGCCCCTAGCCTCTAGTCTCAGTTGTAGTATTTCTTTTTGTTCCCGGGGATTCTTATCTCTTCTTCCATCGCGGGTTCTTCGCGGCGCGTCGGACGGCGCTGCGCTTGTTCGGCCGCCGAGTAGCCGCGGTCGTCGTTGCGGCTGATCTTGCGCTGCGCGTACAAGCCTTCGAGCACGAAGTCGATCGCCGAGGCGACCGCGGGCGCCGGCGCGCCGGGCGGCAGGCCCGCGCGCTCGGCCAGCTCGCGCAGCCCCTGGACGCCGCGCGTCTGCGCGATGACCTCGTCTGCCGACGTGCTGTCGCTCAGCGGCAGGGTGCCGCCGAGATCGAACCACTCGACGACGGTGCGCGTGTCGACGCCGTCGAACAGGCCCGTGAAGACCGAGCCGACCGCCGATCGAATCAGATCGCGCGCCACTTGCTCGGCGCCGCGCAGCTCGCCCTCGTATTCCAGCTCGAACTTGCCGGTGATCGACGGCAGCGCGGCGTAGAGATCGGTGACGCGCGGCGTGACGAGCGTTTCGCGATTCGCCAGCGCGCGCCGCTCGGCGTTCGAGACGACGAGCTCCAACGTCGTGATCGGCAGACGCTGACTGACGCCGGAGCGCTTGTCGATCTTGCGATCCGCGCGCGCCTGGAACGCGACCTCCTCGACGACTTCACGCACGTACGGCGGGATCTCCACTTTGAGCGCGCCGGTCCGATCCGTCCACGCTTCCTGCTTCGTGATCGCCATCGCGTTGAGCCGCGTGGCGGGGTAGTGCGTGCGGATTTCCGATCCGATGCGGTCCTTGAGCGGCGTGATGATCTTGCCGCGGCCAGATTCAGTCCGCCCTGCGCCGCCTTGATCGGATCGATGTCGCCGACCATGTCGGCAATCGTCACGTCGGGCGTCGCCAGCTTCTCGACGAAGCGGTCCTCGCGCCGGAGCCAGCCGATCGGCAGACGGTCGCCTTCCTCCGTCACGCGCGCCCGGCACGCCGCGCAGAGCGGCGCGAGCGGGTCGTCGTGGATCTCGCAGCCGGGAATCACGGGGATGCGCTCGTCCAGGAGATCGACCAGCCCGCGCAGGATCCGGCTCTTCGCCTGGCCGCGCAGGCCGAGCAGAATGAAGTTGTGGCGCGAGAGGATGGCGTTGACGAGCTGCGGCACGACCGTCTCGTCGTAGCCGATGATGCCGGGAAAGAGCGCCTCGCCCGCGCGCAGCTTGCACACGAGGTTGTCGCGGATTTCCTGCTTGACCGGTCGGGAGCGGAAGCCCGACTGTCGAAGGTCGCCGAGAGTGTGAATGGCCGCCATGAAGCGATTCTATCCGAACTAGACTGGCGGGGCTGGTGACTGGTGGCTGGTGGCTGGCGACTGGTGACTGGTGGCTGGTGACTAGTGGCTGGCGACTTTTGACTGGAGACTGACGACTTGCGACTGACGACTGCTGCTTTGCGTCACGGCTTCTTTGAGGCATCGCGCCCCCTCGTTTTCGCCCATCGCGGCGACGCGGCGCGAGTGCCGGAAAACACGATCGCGGCATTCGACAAAGCCATCGCGCTCGGCGCCGACGGCCTCGAGCTGGATGTTCGCCTCTCGCGCGACGTCGTCGTCGTGGTGCACCATGATCGCCTGCTCGATCGCACGACGACACTGCAGGGACCGGTGGAGGAGCGGACGGCTGGCGAGTTGGCGCGCGCGAACGTGCCCAGGCTCGCGGACGTGCTGGCGCGCTATCGGGATGCGCGCATCATTATTGAAATGAAATCGAACACGGTCGAGTTGGCGCACGCGACGGTGGATGTCGTCCGCCTCGCGGATGCCGTCGATCGCGTCTGCCTCGGTTCGTTCGGCCGGCGTGTGCTGAACGGCGTGCGTCGGATCGAGCCGGCGATTGCGACGAGCGCCGCACGCGAGGAAGTGCGATGGGCGCTCTACCGATCGTGGGTGCGCTGGCCAATCGCGCACCCGGCGTATTCAGGTTTCCAGGTGCCCGAGATGGCGGGCCGCACGCGCGTCGTCTCGCCGCGCTTTGTCGCCGCCGCGCATCGCGCCGGCCTCGGCGTCCAGGTGTGGACCGTCGATACGGAAGATGATGCGCGCCGCCTGCTCGACTGGGGCGTCGACGCGCTCATCACGGACCGGCCGGACGTCATTGTTGCGATTGTCCGCGGCTACGGCGGCGAAGGTTTGAGTCAGGCAGTCCAGCCGTCACGGTCTACGGGATTCTGAGTTGTGTTGAGTCCGTTGTGATCGTTGGAGTACGATATCGTGGTACCGCTGAAAGGAGGTGACGCCGTGAAGACCGCCGATAAACTGCGTCGCCTCTACTCGACTGAGCAGGTCCTCAATCTCCCGCTATATTCCGCCCTCGAAGCTTCGCGGTACCTTCAGGTTCCCGAGAACACACTTCGCTCCTGGACAAGCGGGCGTACGTACCCAGTCCGCGGCGGGCACAAGCGCTCGAATGTGATCATCGAGTTGCCCGATTCGCCGCAGGCGTTGTTGTCCTTCGTCAACCTCACCGAGGCGCACGTGCTCGACGCGCTGCGTCGTCAATACGGCGTGGCGCTGCCGAAGATTCGCCGAGCCGTCGAGTACATGAAGGACAAGTTCGACTCGCCGCACCCTCTCGTCAGTCACGAGATGCTGACGGACGGCAAGAGCGTGTTCATCGAGGGCGCGAGGGTTCGCGACGAGATCGTCAACGCGTCCCGATACGGACAACTCGCCATGAAAGATCTCGTCGAGCTGCACCTCCAGCGGATCGAATGGGACAAGAGCGGCGTCGTGCTGCGGTTGTATCCGTTCACGACCAAGACGCGTACGGCCGATCAGCCCAAACTCGTGACGATGGATCCTCACGTGGAGTTTGGGAAACCAGTGTTAAGCACGTCGCATGTTCCTGCCGCGGTGATTGCCGATCGCTTCAAGGCCGGCGAGTCGATTGACGAGATCGCCGACGACTATGGCGAGACGCCACAGAACATCCAGGAAGCGATCCGCTGCGAGCTCCAGCTCCCGAAAGCCGCCTGATCCCGTCTTCTTTGTGATGCAGCCTCCGACGCTTGCCGACGTCTACGCGGCCCGCGAGCGCGTCTACCGCCTCGTGCGGCCGACGCCGCTCATCCGGCATCCGCTGCTCGCGGAAGAGACCGGACTCGACGTCTTCGTCAAACACGAGAATCACAATCCGACCGGCGCGTTCAAAGTGCGCGGCGGCTTGAATCTGATCGGCAGTCTCACGGCAGACGAGCGCCGTGGCGTGATCACGGCCTCCACCGGGAATCACGGTCAGTCGATCGCCTGCGCGTGCCAGCGCGAGGGCGTG